>JALOMM010000074.1 GCA_025455535.1 Bacteroidales bacterium
AACAATAAACGATAAACACAAAGAACAATGAAGAATCTTATCTTATTACTGGTGATCGCCGTGACAGCTGCATCTTGCGGTGGCGGAGGCACCAAGAGCCCAAAGGAGAAACAGGTTACACTCTCGGCTGCAGGTGCAACATTCCCTCAGCCATTTTACAATCTGGCCTTTAAGAAATACAGCGAAGAGGGCGGCCCGGCTATCAACTACGGAAGCATTGGATCAGGTGCCGGCATTAAAAGCCTACGCGACCAGGTGGTCGATTTTGGTGCTACCGACGGCTATCTGTCTGACGCCGAACTGGCAGAGATGCCGGGTGAGGTGATCCATATCCCGACCTGCATCGGTGCAGTGGTGATCGGCTATAATCTTCCCGGAGTGACCGGCCTCAGACTGACCCCTGCGCTTCTCGAAGGGATATTCCTTGCTGACATTACAAAATGGAACGATAAAAGGATTGCAGACGAAAACCCGGGACTGGCACTTCCGGACATGAACATTACCGTTGTCTACCGTTCAGACGGAAGCGGAACAACATACATCTTCAGTGACTACATGTCAAAGGTGAGCCCGAAATGGAACGGGCAGCTTGGCACAGGAAAAGCACTGAACTGGCCGGCAGGCATAGGTGGCAAAGGTAATCCGGGCGTGGCAGGTACAATCAGCCAGAGCCAGGGAACTATCGGCTATCTTGGTTTTGAGTATGCCTATGCACAGAAGATACCTATGGCCCTGGTACAAAACAGCGCCGGGAGCTATGTAGAACCCACTCTCGACTCTTTCTCCGCTGCAGCCAGTGTGGAGATGCCTGGCGATACGCGGATCATGATAACAAACTCACCGAACCCGGAAGCATATCCAATCACAAGCTTCACATGGGCAATTCTCTACAAGGAGCAGTCATACAGAGGCCGTTCTGCAGAGGCTGCAGCCGCTACCGTCAACACTCTGCTATGGCTTACGGGCCCGGGCGCTCAGGCTATCGCCACGAGTGTCCATTATGCAAGACTGCCGCAGAATGCATCAGAACAGGCAGCGGTGCTGCTAAAGAGCATCACCTATAACGGAGAACCGATCCTTAAGTAATTTACAATGAGTGGTGATAAGGTAACAAAAGCCTTACTTTTTCTCTCTTCACTTACAATACTTCTGCTGAGTGCCGGAATAGTACTGTCCCTTACGGGAGGTGCCATACCGGCATTCAGGGAGTATGGCTTCAGCTTTATCACTTCAACGGTATGGAATCCCACATCGGGCAGTGAGGAATACGGTGCGCTGCCCTTTATCGCAGGTACTGTCATTACTTCACTGCTTGCTCTTTTGCTATGCATCCCGATGGCCTTTTCAACCTCGCTCTTTATTGCCGAATATTTCAGGGGCACCAGGACCGCCGGCATACTGCGCAGCCTGGTAGACATGCTTGCCGGTATCCCTTCCATAGTATACGGGTTCTGGGGTTTTTATGCCCTCCGTCCGCTGCTTATAAGCACCGGTCTCACCGACCAGGGATTCGGGATCTTTACAGCCTCGCTCGTGCTGGCGATAATGATTGTGCCATATGCTACCTCACTGAGCACTGAGATAATCGCCATGGTACCCTCTGAGCTTAAGGAAGCTGCCTACTCTCTGGGAGCGACACGCCGCGAGGTTATCTTCAGAGTTATTATTCCTTCTGCCCGGTCAGGCATAGTGGCAAGCTTCATCCTCGCCCTCGGCAGGGCTCTCGGGGAGACCATGGCCGTCACGATGCTCATCGGCAATGCCAACATTATCCCTAAGGGTCTGTTTTCACCCGGGAACACGATGGCTTCCGTTATCGCCAACCAGTTTGGCGAGGCCGACGGACTGAAGCTGAGTGCACTGATAGCAATAGGGCTGCTGCTCTTTGCCATCACGGCACTGGTCAATGCGGCAGGGAAATTTATTATCAGACGATTTGCATAAAGCCCGACATGGATAACCTGCTTATAGACAATATCAGGCGCCGCAACCGAACCAACACCAGGCTGAAATACATAATCATTGCCGGCGCGGTGATAACGGTTGTGCCTATCTTCCTCATCGTCGGCAACCTGGCTCTTAAGGGATACCGCCAGATAAACCTGGCCTTCTTCACAGAGCCGGCACCCGATACCTTCCAGGCAATGATGGCGGCTTCATCTGGCGAGGTGATACCCGGTGGCATAGCCAACGGCCTCACCGGCTCCCTGCTGATGGTCATTATCGCATCACTGGTGTCAATCCCGCTGGGACTGATGACCGGCGTTTACCTCTACGAGAACGGAACGAAGAGGTATGCCTCCTTCATCAGAAGCCTCACCGAGATCCTGCAGGGAGTGCCGTCAATCATCCTGGGTATCATAGCCTACCTGTGGGTTGTCAGGAACATTACCCGGGGTTACTCCGCCCTGGCGGGCAGCACAGCCCTTACGATCATGATGCTGCCCCTGATAATAAGATCAACGGAAGAGACAATGAAGATGATACCTGTGACAATAAGGGAGGCGGCGTTCGCTCTGGGGACTCCCTATTACAAGATGATCATCAAGGTGCTTATCCCTGTCAGCTTCAGCGGGCTGGCAACGGGGGTACTGCTAGCCCTCTCGAGGATACTGGGTGAGACGGCACCGCTGATGCTCACAGCCCTCGGAAGCCCTTCCGTCAGCCTCGATGTGACTCGACCCGTCAGCGCAGTACCGCTGCTGATATGGGACTTCTACAACGATCCCAATATGGTTAACCTTGTATGGAGCGCATCACTCTTCCTGATGGTCTTCGTTCTCTCGATGAACCTCCTTTCACGCAGCATTGCTTCAAAACATAAATATATCTGACACTGATGAGTGACACACATACCACGGAACCGGTACTTAAGATCGAAGGACTTTCAATAGCCTACGAGCCAGGCCGTTATGCCGTCAAAGATGTATCTGCGACAGTCAGGCGCAACAGCATCACAGCCATCATGGGCCCCTCAGGATGCGGCAAGAGCACACTGCTCAGGGCCATGAACAGGATGCATGAGCTATATCCCAACATCGAGACCAGAGGCGATATACTCCTCGACGGAAAGAGCATCTTCCCGATGTCCGTGATAGAGCTTCGCCGCAAGGTGGGGATGGTGTTCCAGAGACCCAATCCGTTCCCGAACATGACAATATACGAGAATGTTGTTGCCGGATACTCACTGAATGATATCAGGCTGAAAAAGAACCAGCGTGATGAGATCGTCGAGAACGCCCTGAGGAATGTTACACTCTGGGATGAGGTTAAAGAGTTTCTTTTCCGCAAGGGGACATTTCTCTCCGGCGGTCAGCAGCAGAGGCTCTGCGTGGCACGGGCCATTGCCTTTAATCCCGAGGTGCTCCTGCTCGATGAGCCCACCTCAGCCCTCGACCCCATTGCCACGTCAAAAATCGAGGATCTGCTCGGCGAGCTGAAGAAGAAGTATACCATTGTCCTCGTCACCCATAATATGTCACAGGCAGCAAGGATATCGGATGACTCAATGTTCATGTACCTCGGCGAACTGGTCGAGGCCGGACGCACAGAGACACTCTTCACAACCCCGAAGGATGCACGCACAGAGGCTTATCTCACAGGCAAATTCGGATGATAACATACTTATTTCATACATTTGTTAAAACACCCTCAAATGAGCTCAAAAAAAGAACAGGCAATAAATGAGATAATGACCAGCTTCAGGGAGATGGCTAACCTGACACTTAATCAGCTCACCCTCCTTGAGAGACTGATGAACACATCTGACGAAGCCCTGTATGGCAAACTCGTGTCTCAGATTCAGGAGGCGGAGAACCATATTGACAACCTCGAGGTGGTCATCGGCGAACAGTTCACAAACACTATCGTGCTTTACCAGCCGGTAGCCTCCGATGTGCGGCGCATTGTAGCCTGCTATCGTATGACTGTCAACCTCGAAAGGATCGGCGACAGAATAATAAACCTGCTGAGAATCATACAGAAGGTAAAGAAGAGCGAGGAATATGCGTCAATCTCATCACTCATTAATAATATGCTGGCGTCCGGCATAATCATGGTGGAAAAGTCACTGCTCTCATTCATTAATACTGACCCCGATTTTGCTATCTGGACCATCAAGAATGACTCGGTCATAGATGAGATGAATCACAAGCTTCTCCTGAGCCACATCAACAAATCGAAGATAGACGAACGGACACGGTCGATGTTGCTGAGTTATGTCGAGATAAAGGATATGATATCAAACATCGAACGGATCGCAGACCATGCAACCAACATTGCTGAGGCATCGATCTATTCAATGCAGGGGACAGACATCAGGCACACCGGGATCGGGAAGGAGGAGGTGAAGGGGTGATGCTGGTTATCGGTTGTCGGTTATCGGTTCTTTACCGAATACTGATTACTGAATACCGAATACAAACATCTTCACTACAGAATCTGGATTATGACAAACATCGCTGAAGGGAAGAGAATACTGGTAGTGGACGACGAGGAGGATATCCTCGAGATCCTTTCATTCAATCTTGCCGGTGAGGGATATGACGTTGATACATGTACCTCAGCAGAGGAGGCGGTACGCAAAAACCTCGCCTCATACGACCTCTTTATCCTTGATGTCATGATGGGAGACATGTCGGGGTTCAGACTTGCTGAAAAGATAAGAAAGGAGCTGAAGCTGACAACACCCGTGATCTTTCTTACGGCACGCGACACAGAGAACGATAAGATCACAGGATTTAGCCTCGGAGCCGATGATTATCTCGCCAAACCCTTTTCTGTAAGGGAACTGACTGCCAGGGTCAAGGCCATCCTCCGCAGATCATCACCCAGGGAAATGACAGCAGAGACGCCGTCGGGCGACTTCCGGATAGACTTTGAAAACAAACTGATATATTCAAAGGGAGAAACCCTTGAGCTGACAAGAAAAGAGTACGAGATACTTGCCCTCTTCCTCCAGAACCCGGGAAGGATCATACCGAGGACAGCGATACTTGACCGCGTGTGGGGAAGCGATGTCATCGTTACCGAACGGACAGTCGACGTAACCATTGCCAGAATAAGGAGGAAACTGGGCAACAAGGGAGGCATGTTAAAAAATAAATCAGGGTACGGATACTATTTCGGTGATTGAAAAAGAGACGCAAATGACAGGCAAAGAGAGTTTCAGGCGCAGATTGTTCTTATACTACTTCAGTATCTTCATCCTCTTCACTGCAGTAATACTGGCCTTCCAGTACAACCGCGAGAAGAAGATAAGGATCGCTGCACTTAATACCAGGTTGAACGACATGGCAGGGCTGGTTGACAACTACATAAGTGTCAACTCCCTTCCCGAGACCGGAAATTATCTCATGATCGACTCTATTTTCAACCTGATACCCGTTCCTGATCTGAGGATAACAATCATAGCAGTAGACGGAAGCGTGCTGTATGACAGTTCAGTAGAGGAGTGGGACAAAATGGAGAACCATCTGAAGAGACCTGAAGTGGGCAAATCACTCTTCTCCCCCTACGGAACAGCAGTGCGCAGATCAGCATCCACAGGGAAGGAGTATTACTATTTCTCCAGATACTTCAATACATACTATGTCAGGCTTGCTGAAGAATATAATATCAATATTACAGGGTTTCTCAGGCGCGAAAAGATCTTTCTGGTCTTTATCGCAGTGGTCTTTGCCGCTGTCTGGGCTCTGCTGGCCCTGGTGACAAGAAGGATGGGCGAGAGCATTACCATGCTGCGTGACTTCGCCGCCAGGGTGCGACGCGGCGAAGGCAATGACCCCGGTATTATCTTCCCCAGGAATGAGATCGGCGAGACAGGCAAAGAGATAGTCAGGATATATAACAACCTGGCCAGGAACACTGCAGAACTGACCCTGCAGAAGGAGAAGCTGTTCAGGCACCTCCATGTCCTGAACGAAGGTGTCGCTTTCCTCTCGCCGGAACGGAAGGTGACACTCTCCAACAACCATTTCCTGGTGTTCCTCAATGCAATCACGGGCGAACATACAATAGAGCCTGAGGGGTTCATCGATCATCCTTCGTTTGCCGGTGTAAGGACGTTCATCGACAGGCACCAGGGACCGTCAGCCAGACAGGGAGAAATACCCTCAACAGAATTCCATATCGAAAAATCAGGCAGATTCTTTGGTGTAAAGTGCATCCTTTTCAATGACGGCAGCTTCGAGATCGTTCTGACCGATATCACACGCACCGAGCAGACAAAGGCAATGAGGCAACAGATGACATCCAACATAGCTCACGAGCTGAAGACCCCAATCTCTTCGGTGAGAGGCTATCTTGAGACGCTGATGGTTAACAGGGACCTCGATGAAGATAAAAAGCAGTACTTCCTCGAAAAGGCTCTTGCTCAGTCGATACGCCTTACAGAACTGATCAGTGACATTGTCACCCTCAATAAGCTCGACGAAACCGGCAGCAGCTTTCCTTTTGAATCGGTGGATGTCGGATCTGTTATAAGAGAGGTGCGTGATAACCTTATCACCGCGATTAAGAAAAAAGGTATCAGCTTTGATATTGAAATTGAAGAAGGACTGACCGTCACTGCAAACCGGTCACTGGTGGTATCCGTCTTCCAGAACCTGATTGAGAATGCCGTGACATATGCCGGTGACAAAATTACAATTACGATCCGTAATATCCCGGGTGCGGCCGGGTATCACACTTTTTCCTTTGCCGACAACGGCATAGGGATACCCGAGGAGCATCAGCCGCGCATCTTCGAAAGGTTCTACAGGGTTGATGACGGCCGCTCACGTAAGAGCGGAGGAACGGGATTAGGACTCGCCATTGTTAAAAACGCAATACTGCTGCATAAGGGTGAGATCTCGGTTCACACCAGGCCTGGCGGCGGCACCGAATTCATCTTCTCCCTTCCGGCATAAACCGTTACATCCCTATGATCAGCGAGTGATCATTTCTTGGCAGCACCCTGCCGATGACCGCTGCCTCCCG
>JALOMM010000075.1 GCA_025455535.1 Bacteroidales bacterium
GAAAGAGAGCGTCACCAACCATGTAATCGCCTGTAATGACGTCAATCTGCCTGACATGGGCAGGATTGAGATCAAGAATTATGTCGGCATCATCGACCGGGACGAGGTCAATGAACAGTGCCGGTGATCTCCTGAGGGTGGGATCGTATATCACCGAGCCGGCTCCATCCCTGCCTGACCTGACCGATAATCTCTTAATGAGCTCAAAAAATATCTCTCTCATTGATGAAAGAGTGATGTAATCATCAAGGATCACTTCCTGGTCAGCTCTCCCGTATAGCCTGAATGCGGGCCTCCGGACCAGCAGCGCGGCTGCCACGGATGCTGTGTCAGTTATACCGTAGATCTTTCTTACCTGGTATCTGACGGTCAGTTGCTCCGCCTCACCCTCACTCCCCGAAGGGAGGGTGTCAGCAGGAAACAAAGAAGGAAGATATCTGTCGGAATACCTGCTTTCTATGCTTACCGGCCGGTTTACCCCTCCGTCATCAACCCTGATAATGATCTCGTTAATGTTATCTTTTTTCTCTATGAAGAAAGTATACCTTCCTGTGCCGTCATCTTCAGCATATTGAAATGAGGGGCTTAATCCGAAAGCGGTAAGATATGCCTTTCTCCTGTTCTGGGTATTCTCCCCTTCTTCTGCAGGTTGAGTCAGGTAAAGAAACCTTCCATCTCTCTCCTCATGCCAGATGTGCGGCTCAAAGGTCCCGGAGGCAATCTTCACCCAGTCTATCCAGTTGCTTGTGGCCCCCAGCAGCAGAATGTTCTTTGCGTCTGTCGAAAGGAACGGAAAAGCTTCTCTCTGTGCAGGGAGGTTCACCGGCAGTCTTATCTCTGATCCCAGCATCAGGTATTCCGATGCAAGAAGCCCTTGTTTTCCGGGTGATGGAACGGAGACCGAAAGGCTACCGACTCCTGAAACAGGTCCTTCTATTTCAATTCTGATATTATCCCGTCTTTTTTCAGGTTGTGTGCATCGCATGAGAGGATGGCTGGGTTCCGGTGACGGGATGAACAGGTATCTTTCGCACAGGAAGTTGCCGTCAGCATCAAAGAGGGCAATATTGTTTATTCCCGGAGAGAGATCCTCAGCAGGCACGACAGTCCGGAACTCCTCCTTCCGGAAGGTTATCTTTTCGCTGTGCACTATCTTGCCGCGCGATTGTATAAGTATGATTCCCGAGCGGTAAGGGAGCTCATCGCCGTCGCTGATCTGTCTGGCCCTGACTGTCACCGATCCCTCATCGTTATAATCAGCGCAAAGTATGATTCCTTTATCTGCAGCGGCCGGCAGAAGATGTCTCTCACTGCCGTTTTCCGGGATGAAGTAATATTTCACCCCCTTCTCAGGAGTAAAACTGAATAAACCCGTTCCGGTGCTGTCACCTGTCACCTCCGTGACAGTTGATCCGTCTTCGTTTTCCAGCCGGCCACTGCAACTGACCGGAAACCCATATCTGTCCAGGGTGATTATCCCTGTCCTGTTCTCTGTTCCGTTAATGAGAGCGCCTCCCTCCGGAAGGAATATTACTTCAGATGGAGGGTCATTAAGTAATTTTGTGCCTGCAAACAGATTCACCTGTCTGTCTGAGAACGGATTAACCACCGTTATGCTCTTCATGAAACATCCGTGGGGCATATAGTTCTTCATTACTGCGGTGTAGGCCCGCAGCAGGTAAGTACCTGACGAGAGGGTGTCAGGAAGGTAAAGCATCACAGTTCCGGACCCCTCCTCCACCATCATGGTAGCCTGGGCTACAGGACGGTTATCATGTGCAAGGATCTCGGCATAGAGGTAACTGTCGTATGATGCAAGCTTTAGTTCCGGGTAGCTAAGCAGATAGCCTTTTATTCTCACGGCTTCACCAGATGCATAGATCTCCCTGTCGGTGTGGAGCCACACCTCCCCGAACGGATTTGACCGGCAGTAGTTCTCAAGCTTTACGCCGGCAGGGGGGTGAACGGCATTGATATCCTGACCGGCCAGTGCATACGGCAGCAGAGAGGCAATTAACCAGGTGATTATTATCTTACTTTTCCCTGTCATCGAAAAGTGTATGATATACTTTTTTGTAACCCGGCTGATTCCAGTACTCAGGCATCGTGGTTGTCCCGTTCATCGAGCAGTCAACACATTCCCTCTTTTTTGAAAGGACATAATAAATAAGGGGAGGAACGGCATTGGTAGGGGGATCAGGGGTCCATTCAGTAAGAATATAAATGCCCTTATGTATAACGGGATTCCACTGGCTCACCAGTATCGTATCAAAGGGGCACGATTCATAGAAGTTGGGGAAGCGCAGTTTATAGTTCTCGATGAACAGTCTTTTCTCGGCGACCCCTGACACGCTGAAAAATCCCAGAACCTTAATGGCAGGATCGTCCATGCAGTAAATGTTACTGGGGATAGAAGAGGGTACTACATCATACAGTCCTCCGGCATCAAACACAACCTTCCTGATATTTTCCCAGTAAATGAATTCTTCCTCGTTAAGAGAATACTGCCTTACGAGGATGCTGTACTTAGCTGTCAGCCTGTCAGTCTCACCGGTGATAAATGTTACAGGCTGGTTTGTTACCCGACTCTCGGCCAGGACGGAAGTGCTTTTGATGTTTATGTCGATTGAATTTGCAGATTTCCAGCATATCCTGTTAATGATTGTATGATAATTCCATGGAATTCTGAATTCCCATGTCTCCGTAAAATCCCACCTGAAAAACCTGCATACACCGGTGGGGTCATAGGAGTTGACACTGACCTGGTATCCTGGTGTAAGCTGGTCCGGGTAGTAGGATTCACTGTATTCGAATTCAGCATCCAGGGAGTCGATCTCCGGAACCGGAATGAGTTCCATATAATCCGATTCATAAGTATGGCCGTTACCTTCAACCAGCAATCTGTATTTCCTCCCTGCGACTGAATTGAAATGCAGTGAGTCAGACAGGTAAAGGCCTCCGCCCTCATGTACAAACGGAAATTCGTTCCCTGCATCATCGGCTACGGTTACGGTATAATTGCCTATCGGGGGTGGCGGGTTGTCTGCGTTCAGCGGTTGTGACCATGAGATTCTGACCTCATAAACTTCGTTCCTGTCAGTTACCTGTCCTTCAATTACTATCGCATATTCCTCCCCGCTTATCTCAGGCACGAACTGTGTTACACACGAGGCCGCAAGGGAGGCAAGCAAGAGTAATATCCAGGTCAGTCTGTTCATTTCGCTCATTAAAAATCAAAACTGTATGTTATTGTCGGAATGGCGTTCGCAAAAACTGAAAGCCTGTAAGCGCTGACGGTATTGCCATCGACAACGAAGTATTCTGAATAGACATTGTCACGCCCGAGAACGTTGTAGCATGAGAAGGTCCATACCGGGTTCATGAATTTGTCTGATTTCAGGTTACCCTTCAGCCGGGCCGAGAAATCAAGTCTCGAATAATAGGGTACTCTGTATTCATTTCTGTCTGAGTACTGAACAAGCCATTGTCCGCCTGTCTGGTACATACCGACGGGGTAGGTTATCGGGCGGCCTGTATTGTAAACGTAACTGAGAGCAATGTTCCAGCGGCGCGTAAGGGCATAGTTGAAACTCATCCCCAGATCATGCGGCTTATCGTGTGAAGCGGGGAACCATGCCCCGCCGTTGATGGCCTCGCTCGTGAACTCACTCGTGCTTCTCAACAGTATTCTTGAATATGTATAACTGATGTGCCAGGTGGCCTTTCCCGACACCTTTTTGAGCATCAGTTCAATACCATAGGCCCTCCCGTTGACGTTGACAATGTCTTTTTCAATGCTTTCATTCATTGTAAGGATTGCACCCCCCTTAAAGTCTATCATATTGCGGATAGGTTTATAATAGACCTCGGCGGAGAGCTCAAGGGTATTCCACGGTATGGCAAGGTAGTAGCCTGCAGAAAACTGGTCAGCAACCTGCGGATAAAGGTAGTAGTCAGACAGTTTCCAGATGTCAGTCGGAGATATGGAGGTAGTATTGGAAAGCAGATGGACATATTGCCTCGTCCGGTTATAGTTCAGTTTGACCGAGCTTGATGAGTTGACCGTGTAATTCAGTGACAACCTGTATTCCGGGCCGGAGTAGGTCTTGTAGAACTTGCCGTCAGAGATCATGAGAGTATCGTAGACTGTTGCCCTGCTCTTTGGCAGGCCGGGCTCATAGAGCCTGATGAGCTTTGGTCCGATGGACGAGAATAATGAATATCTTAGTCCGAGGCTAAGAGACAGGTTGTCAGAAAGATTCAGCTTATCTTCAAAATAGACTGCACTCTCAAGTGCTTTTTCCCGTTCTATCGTCTTTGCCACCACCAGCGATGAGTCTGACGCCGGCTGATAATCTCCCGGGAGGATGTTGTAGTTTATGATTTCTAAACCGTAGTTGAAGTTATGCAGAGTGGCGGGTGACCAGTCAAAATCAGCCCTGACACTTGCATAATTGAGCCTGTAGTCAAGACTGAAGGCATTGGCGGGGGTGCCAAGACTCATGATATCATACCTGTAAATGCTGGTGTTGGCTGACAGCCTCATGGTCATCTCATCACTGACTGTGTGTGACCAGCCCAGGGCAGCAATGGTGTTATTGTAACTGTAGGTAGTATCACTGTTGAGCCTGAACTCATCATGGCTCTGATATCCTGACAGTTCAAAGCTGTTTTTTTCATCAGCCTTCCACGTAAGTCTACCGTTGATGTCATAGAATGATGCAGAGCTGTTCTTTATGACAGGGTCATCTACCAGGCTCATCAGCCAGTCAGAATAAGTGCTCCGTGCAGACAGGAGCAGGGACAGCTTTTCTTTAACCAGAGGAACGTCGAGCAAAAGATGGGCTGAGACCGGGCTAATGCCGGCATTACCGCCAAACTCTCCGGTGCTTCCGTCCCTTGGTATTATGTCAATTACTGATGAGAGTCTGCCACCGTAACGGGCCGGCATGCCTCCTTTATACAGATGGAGATCCTTGATTATGTCGGCATTGACCGAGGTAAAGAAGCCGAAGAAGTGTGAGGGGTTGAACAGGGGGGCTCCATAAAGAAGAATGAGGTTCTGGTCAGCGGCGCCGCCACGCACATTGAATCCCTGTGAGGCTTCCCCGACAGTCTTTATCCCCGGTATCAGGAGAATATTCTTGAATATGTCTGTCTCTCCCAGGGTGGTTGGCATGAGTCTGAAGGTTGCCATGTTGACCTTCTCAAGCCCTACCTCGTATCTTCTGAGCATGTCATTCCTCCGTGCAGTGACAACAGCCCCCTCAATCGGGATAAAGTCCTCCGCCATTTCCATGTCAAGCCTGCCGCTGCCGTAAATCCTTGCATTGAGGCTTACCTCCTTCATCCCCAGAAATGAAAATTTTATATTATATGTTCCCCTTGGAATATTGATCTGGTAATATCCTGTGCCGTCGGTCACCGAACCCCTGGCCAGCTCTTTGATAAAGACCGTCACTCCCGTGAGGGGCTCATTGCTGGTCTTATCCTTTATATATCCCGTCAGGCTTACGTTTCCTGACCTCTCTTTCTCTGACGGATTTCCTATCTCATAAAGCAGATTCCCGGTCAGCACTGTACTTTCACCGTTGTCTGTGTAGTCATCAGGGGCCAGGTATTTGTCATCAGCCTCTTTCTCCGATCTTGCCAGCCTGATCATGACATCTTTGGTAAGGATGATATTGCCCTTATCATCAATGATATAGTAGATGCCATGCCCTGCAAATGCATAGTCAAGCAGCACGGTGAGGAGAGGATTCTCTCCCAGAGCGGGCATGGTAAGTCCTGAGGTCCAGTCATCCCTGAAGTAAAACCTCAGGGGTGTTTCCTGCTCAACACGCTCTGCGAAATCACTGAACTTCAACCCTGCATAATCCCATGTGATCTTATAATCAGGTTTTTGTGCTGCTGCAAAGCCGGCAAATGAGGCTGCTAAGATCAATATCAGTACTCTTCTGACTACCATATTTTCAGAGCGAATCATAGAATTCAAGGACCGGGATAAGTGTCTCAACTCTTTTTGTATCGGCGTGGATCCCGGTTTGTCTTAAAAACTGTTTTATTTCGGTTTCCTTGTCTGCAAGGGCATTAAAAAGATCCTTTTTACTTGTAATCTTTATTATCTCTTCGCCCCTGATGATATATGCCTGCTTCGACTCATCGAATGCATCAAACCTGTTTTCAATTGCTTTTTTCCTGATCTCCTTTGTATATTTGAAAGCCAGGTACAATGTGCCCTGGTAAAGCACATGACCGTATCCAAATGATTCAAAGTTTACAAAACGATATTTTCTGTTGTTGTAAACCATGGTGAACTCCTGAATATTCTCCTTGTTTGCCTCAATATAGGACCCTGGCCTGGTCATCAGCACCAGCTGATCATTATAAATGTCATACAAGCAAAGCTGGCCGGTAAACACTCTTCCGTTAATTTTTACAGATGCTTCCGTTAAGGCTTCAGTTAGGAAGAACTCATTGCCATAGACATTATTGTACCTTTTTTCCCATACCCTGCCATTATATATCTGCTGACGCAGATAAGCCGTATCCTGGCATATCCCGGCGTCAGATGCCCCAAGAGAGAAAGTGTGAAGAAATATGAGAAACAATGAGAGTAATGCCCTGTCCATTTAGCCTGTTCTCTTCATTTCATGATCTTAACTACAATATTAATAATAAAATCAGGCTTTTGCTTCATATTCAGGGATGTTTTAAAGCATTGGAATGCTTTCTAAGGTCGCATGAGGAAGATTATTCTGAAGATATCCCGGAATTGTTCACATTTTTAAACACACCTTTCTTATTTTTACGGGCAATATAATATGATGATCATACACAGGGGATACAGCGATCTCAGGCTTAACAGGCCTGTT
>JALOMM010000076.1 GCA_025455535.1 Bacteroidales bacterium
TTCGATACTGCCCGCAACTGGCTCAGGGAGAAGGGTATGGAGGCGATGGACGGCCCGATAAACTTCGGTGAGACCGACAAGTACTGGGGACTGCTCGTAAACGGGTTCACACACCCCTCGTTCGATGTACCGTATAATCCTCCCTACTACCAGCGACTGTTCGAGACATACGGGTTTCAGACCTATTACAGGATGGAGGGGTTTCATTATGACCTTACCAAACCGCTCGATGAGAGGTTCAGGAAGATTGCAGAGTGGGTGGCAAATAAACCGGGGTACTCGTTCAGGCATTTTTCATGGAAAGAGGAAGATAAGCTCATCGCTGACTTTGCCGAAGCCTTCAATGAAGCCTGGGCATCATTCAAGAAGAACTTCGAGCCGCTTGAGCCGGCATATATCAAGGGGGTGCTTAAAAAAGCAAAACCAATTATCGATGAGGAGTTTATATGGATTGCCTATTTTGAAGGGAAGCCCATTGCCATTTACCTCATGTTTCCTGATCTGAACCAGATACTCAGGCACCTCAATGGTAAAATGCATCTGATAAACATGATCAGGTTTTTGTGGCTTAAACAGAGGAAGACGATGACAAGGGCAAAGGGTTTGCTGATGGGCGTTATCCCTCAGTTTCAGGGGCTGGGGATAGAATCGGCGTTCATCCTCAAGGTAAGAGGCATTCTGGAGCGAAAGCCTCATTACAGGGAGGTTGAGTTCTCATGGGTGGCTGACTTCAATCCGAAGATGCGAAAAATATTCATCTCGGTGGGAGGCGTCCCGGCAAAGGACTATATAACTTACCGTTACCTGTTTGACCGTACGAAGGAATTTAAAAGGTATCCGATACCTGAGGTGCCTAAAGTTGCGGGTACTTAGAGTGCCTGAAGTTAAAATATGCTATTATGAATTATGATGTTATTGTCATCGGAGGCGGGCTCGGCGGACTGACAGCCGGAGCGAAGCTTGCCAGGGAGGGGAGAAAGGTCCTCCTGATTGAACAGCATAACCGCCCGGGAGGATGCGCTACCACCTTCAGGCGAAAGGAGTTCACCCTCGAGGTGGGTCTCCATGAGATGGACGGCCCCGGCCCGCGTGACATGAAGACAAAAATATTCAACGACCTCGGGGTGACCGGCAATATAGAGTTCCTGAAGGTGCCTGAGTTCTACAGATTCATTAACGGAAGGTATGCAGTTACCGTTTCTCATGACCCTCAGGAGGCTGCCGCAAGGCTCTCAGAGCTTTTTCCTGATGAAAAGGAGGGTATTGCCAGGTATTTCGGGCAGATACTTAACCCTAAAAAGCGTACTGCCGAAAGCGAAACAAGGGACATAAGCGTGGGGGAGTTCCTGGATTCAATAATCAAAAATGAGGATCTGAAGCTCATCCTGCTTGGTAACCTCGGTTATTTCCATGACGACCCCTATACCCTTTCACTGGCTTACTACTCGCATGCACAGGGAAGCTACTACTCAAACGGGGCAAGCTTCATCAGGGGTGGATCGCAGAGACTGTCAGACTACCTTGCAGGGTATATTCAAAGCCACGGGGGCACGGTTCTGTTAAACCATATTGTGACAGGAATAACTGTTGAAGGCGACCGTGCGAAAGGGGTTGTTTACAGGAGGAGAAACGATCCTCCTCAGGCTGTCAGGGAGTCGTTTGCCGATGAGGTGATTGCAAATAACTCAATGCCGGCTGTAGCTGATATGCTGCCACCAGTATATGGTGCAGAGCTGAAAAATGAATTCAGCAGCCTGAAGAACGGCGCTTCGCTGCTGACAGTCTATTTTGGTTTCAGCAGGCCGCTGAAAGAGCTGGGCCACAACTATTATTCGATATTCGTTTACGATGAATCGGTAAAATCCCCGGCAGGCATTGCCGCAAATAACAGGGATGACTTTTCACGGCGAAGCTTCACCTTTGTCGATTACGGTCAGCTTGACTCTGAGCTCGCCCCGGCAGGCAAGGATGTGGGTGCACTTTGCTGTATAGATTATCTTGATGACTGGATGGAGACTGAGCGCAAACAGTATGATTTCAGGAAAGTATATGCAGCGCAGGTATTCATGGACAGGCTCGAGAAGATAATACCGGGATTCAGGAGCGCCGTGGAATATTATGAAGTCGGAACGCCATCAACTGTAAAGAGATACACTCTTAATCCTGACGGCGCCGTATACGGCTTTGCCCAGAATCCGGGAAGAAAGGTCATCGACTCATTCAGGTCTGTCGCGAACCTGCATTTTGCCTCAGCATGGGGCAAGACCGGCGGCGGCTTCTCCGGCGCCATCTACGGAGGCTACATGTGTGCATTAAGCATACTTAGAAAAAAGACCCCCATGTGATCATGAGGGTCTTTGAAATTCATTCCTGATCTCTATTTGCTTATTATCGGGTCCGGGTTTCCGTCAGGATCTCCTGTCACAAATCCGTCTGATACCGCTTTTCCTCCTGTTGCAAGAAGCACACCACAGGCATGCGGCGCTGCCATGGATGTTCCACTCATGGTGGCAAGGCCTCCGGTATAATAGGTTGATAGGATACTTACGCCCGGAGCGCAGTAATCTATGGGTGGGTTGCCGTAATTGGAGAAATAGGCCCATACATCATACCTGTCGCAGGCAGAGATGGTGTAAACATTCAGGCCATTTGCACGGGCAGGTGAATGGTTATTGGCATTATCGCTTTCATTACCTGCGGCCAGTGCAACAAATATGCCTGCTGCTCCCATCTGGATAACTTCAAGATCAAGAGGCTCATAAATACCACCGCCAAGACTCATGTTTGCAGCATCACCTGCAGCACCGTTGGCTGTAACCCAGTCGACACCCGCAATTATAACCGACATAGCGCCCGATCCGCGCTTGTCAAGCACTTTTACAGGAACAACCTTAGCCCCGGCTGCAACACCCACAACGCCAACGGTATTGTCTATTGCTGCAACTATCCCTGCACAGTGTGTGCCATGACCGTTATCATCATTCGGTGTTGCTGTACGGGCAACAAATGTTTTTCCGCTTGCAGCATCAACATTCAGATCCTTATGATCAAGATCTATTCCCGTGTCAATTATCCATGCCTTTTTGGTGCCGGTATATGTTGCACCTCCTCCTACCCTTGTAATTCCGGGAGGGGTTGTTTCAGCCGGTAGGGGCACCGGGGCAGGGGCTGGTTTGGCAAGTATGAACATCATGTCGGGCCAAATACCCCTTACATTTGGATTCTTTTCAAGCGCGGCAACCTCACGGTCGGTCAGTTTTACGGCGAAACCCGGGATACCCGCTGAATATACGTTCAACGGTTCGCGTCCCGTGATTCCAGCCTTGGCAAGAATATCTAATGTCACATCTGCCATGGCAATCTGAGCCTCATCGTAGCTCATCATACCTGACTTGACATAGCCAATGTCACCCTTCAGCAAAACAACATACTGACCGGGAATGACCTCAAGTGAGGTTTTGATGTAATCATCTTCCTGTGAGATGGTTTCCGGAGCTCTTTCACATGCTCCGAGCAGCATGGCTGCTGCAGCAACACATAGTAAAAGTCTTTTCATTTAAGTGAGGTTTAGGTTTAAAAAGCGTTAACTGACATCTAATTTACCTAAACCATGAAATTAGAGCTAACAAACGTTAAACAATTTTATGAAAAGACCTCAAAATTACATGAACGAACGTATTTAGTCTGAAAATCAAAGACTTTTGACTTTCAGACCTTTGACCTTCAGACTTCAGTCCATATGCGGGTACCTGAAGTCTGTTGCCGGAAGGAAGGTCTCCTTGATGGTGCGGGGAGAGGTCCATCTCACCAGGTTAAGCCTTCCGCCCGCCTTGTCATTGGTGCCTGAGGCCCTGGCTCCGCCGAAGGGCTGAAGACCTACCATGGCCCCTGTCGGCTTGTCGTTGATGTAAAAGTTGCCGGCTGCAAAGCGAAGCACCTGGCATGCTTTTACCATGGCCGTCCTGTCAGTCGAGAAGATAGAGCCTGTGAGACCGTATGGCGATGTCCCGTTGCAGAGATGAAGCGTCTCTTCATACTTCTCATCGTCATATACAAAGAGGGTGACAACCGGACCGAAGATCTCCTCCTTCATGGTCACAAACCCCGGATTTGTTGTCAGTATGATTGTCGGTTCTATGAAATAGCCCCTGCTCTTGTCTCCGTTGCCTCCGTGAATTATCTCACATTCTGATGAGGCTTTGGCCAGGTCAATATACTTCATGATATTGTCAAATGAACGTTCATCAATGACTGCATTCATGAAGTTGCTGAAGTCAGCCGGGTCGCCGGTTGTGATCCCCGATGCCTGCCGTTTTACATGTTGCATGATCTGAGGCCAGAGTGACCTGGGGATGTAGACCCTCGAGGAGGCTGAACATTTCTGACCCTGGTATTCAAATGAGCCCCTGATGATTGCCGTTGCAGCCTCAGGCGCCCTGGCTGACGAGTGGATCATGATAAAATCCTTCCCTCCGGTCTCACCAACTATCCTGGGATAAGACCTGTACTTCTCAAGGTTTGACGCAGCGGTCTTCCAAAGTGAGTTGAAGGTGCTGTTTGAGCCCGTGAAATGGATGCCGCCAAGATCAGGGTGTTCAAGCACGACGCTGCTGATGACCGATCCCTGCCCAGGGAGGAAGTTGATCACCCCTACCGGCAGTCCTGCCTCCATGAACACCTGCATCAGTATCCAGCTCGAGAGGAGCGAGGTGGTGGCAGGCTTCCAGACAGTTGTATTGCCCATGAGAGCAACAGACATGTTGAGGTTTGAAGCTATTGCCGTGAAATTGAACGGGGTGATAGTATATACAAATCCTTCCAGTGGCCGGTATTCAACCCTGTTGAGCTGATCGAGCGCTGACCTGGGTTGCTCCTGGTATATCTGACCGGCAAAGTAGGCATTGTACCTCAGGAAGTCGATCGTCTCGCATGCAGCCTCTATCTCTGCCTGCTGAACACTTTTACTCTGACCCAGCATGGTGGCGGCAACAATTGTGTACCGGTACTTTTTGGAGAGCAGTTCTGCCGCCTTAAGCATGATTGAGGCCCTTTCGACCCATGAAAGGGTCATCCACATATCCTTGGCCTGCATGGCGCTGTCAATGGCCATGCGCGTATCATTCTCACCTGCCATGTGGTAGGTGGCAAGTATATGACGGTGGTCATGCGGCATAACCACATTACCCGTGTTGCCGGTATAGATCTTCCTGCCGTTGATGATCAGCGGAATCTCAGCCGTTTCCGAAGAAATCCTTTCAAGCTCTTTTTCCAGTTCCGCACGCTCCGGCGACCCGGGGGCATAACTCAGAATATGCTCATTGTGAGGCCTTTGAATTGAAAATATTGCGTTATTCATATGTTTCTTATTTAAATATAACGATATGCAAATATATGCATATCGAATTCTGATACAAATACTATCCGACTAACAATTAAATGTGAGTTATTGTTTCCGGTTGTTCTGACGGTGAAGGAGAAGGGTCAGGTGTTTTGATGTTCTGACAGAACATTTACGATAGTTGCAATCATTTCGGGTTTTCCGAAGATGTATGCAATGTCATTGCCTGAGATCAGTGTCGAAGGCTCCGGGTTGGGAATGATATTTTCTCCGTGTTTCAGTGCCACCAGGGTCACTCCGTAGGTTTTTCTCATCGCGGTTTCCGATATTTTTTTGCCTGCAAACGGAGAATTTAATGCCACCCTGACGGCGGCTATTTCTATGTCGGGGATATCTTTCAGTAAGGAATAGCCGTCAACCTTTTCCCTGTCTCTGAAGATGCCGTAGTTATCTTCTCTAATTCTTGCGACCGACTTTTCGATATCCAGTCTGGGAATCAGGTATTTGCCGAGTATTCTTTCAAAGAAATCGATGGCCGTTTCAAACTCTTCCGGTATTACCTGGTTGGCCCCGAGGCGGACCAGTTCCTCGACATCGGTGACATGTTTGCTTCGTACGATTATATAGGCATGTTTGTTCAGTGTTCTCACTTTTTCAACGATTGCCATCGCCTTTATCAGGTCTCCCACCGAAACAATCACCATCTCTGCCGTATGAATGTATGCCTTCCGCAATACCGGTTCATTGACGGCATCTCCGTAAACTGCCTTGTCGCCCTTCTCGATCTGTTTTCGCGCCAGGTCGGGGTCGAAGACCACTGATGTGAAGGGCAGTTCCATTTTCTTGATCATGGCAGCCAGGTTTATAGCCCTGGAGTCTTTTCCTATTAGAACTATGTGGTTTTTTATTTCAGGTATCTCAAACTGCTGCATCGGAAAGAGGCCGTCAACAAGATATTGAGGAAGGGGTAGCTTCAGGATCAGGGTCGCAAGAGGCCTGGACATATTTATCAGAAGCGGGGAGAGGGCCATGGTAGTGATAGCCACGGCGAGGAAAAGCTGGAAATGATATGGAGTGATTATATCATACGTCCGGCCAAGTCCGGCAAGGATAAACGAAAATTCCCCCACCTGTGCGATTGACAGGCCGACGACCACCGTTCCGAAGAAGGTATGACCGAGTATGAATGCAGTAAAACCTGCAATCACTGTCTTTATGAGGATTACCAGTATCACAGTTGCAATCACCAGCCATGGATTTGCAATGACAAAGCCCAGGTCGAGCAACATTCCTATCGATACAAAGAAGAAGCTTGTAAACACATCCTTGAAAGGGGTAAGGTTTCCGAAAGCATTATGGCTGTACTCCGATTCAGATATCATCAGTCCTGCCAGGAAAGCACCGAAGGCGAATGACATACCCAGCTCGTGAGTCATAAAGGCTACTGCAAGGCATATTGAGAGGATGCTCATCATGAAGAGCTCCTGGCTGTGTGTCATGGCTATCGTACATCTGCTGACGCCCCTCCCAGCATGGGGGTAAACAGAAGCATGGGAATCAGGATGATATCCTGGAAAATGAGTATTCCGACAATTGTTCTTCCATAGGTTGTTGTAAGTTCTGAACGTTCCTGCAGCAGCTTCAGCACCACTGCCGTGCTGCTGAGTGAGGTAAGAAACCCGACAAAGAGTGCTGACGTCCACTCCATATGATAGAGACGTGCAAGCAACATTGAGATGAATGCCGTAAGGATAAGCTGCAGAAACCCGCCGAAGAATACTATCCGCCTTATCCTGAGGAGATGGTTGAGCGAAAACTCGAGTCCGATGGTGAACATGAGGAGAATTACACCTATCTCGGCCATCACTTCAACATTCTCGGGCGAGCTTATCAGTTTCAGAAGATGGGGCCCTGCAATAACTCCTGTTACAAGGTAACCGATTATCACAGGCACCTTGATCCGCGTAAAAATGAAATTGACAAGGGTTGAAAGAGCAAATATTATTACAATATCTTTAAGTACTCCTATCTCCATGATCAGCTGTCCTCCGGCATAAGGTAATTATCAGTCATGTAATCGTCCAGGAATGAATAACGGTAATCATCAAGTATGACCCCGTTTTTGATTATTGCTTTTTTTGCAACACCTTCGAACCTGTATCCTGCTTTCTCAAGCACTCTCTGAGACGTCTTGTTGAAGTCATATACACTGGCATAGATCCTGACAAGATCCAGATGCTTTATGCCGTAATGGGTCAGCAGCCTGACTGCCCTGGTTGCAATTCCCCTGTTCCAGTAGGGTTCCCCTATCCAGTATCCGATCTCTGCAGTCAGCCTGAATACACCAGTCTGTCCGTGCAAACCAATAATGCCTGCAAGGTTGTTCCTGTATTCAATCGCAAATATTTTATGGATTTCTGAGGTGACAGCCATATTGATAAACGTATTTGCATCCGCTACACTGTAGGGATGGGGCATTATATCCGTGAGGTTATCCCATACTCTTTTGTTGTTGGCAAGCTCTGCGATGATGTGGTTGTCAGCCGGATCAGGCTTTCTGAGTGTGACATTTCCCATAGTCATTTCATCCATTGTCATCTCTCTGAGTGGCAATAAAGATAAGAAATCGGCTCCTTTGTTCAAAAAAAGACCGCCCCGTCTTTCGTCGGGGCGGCGTGAATGAGCAAAAATCCGTGGGTGCAGAAATATTGCCCTTTCTATTCTTTTATCTCCTCGAGGTATCCGTCTACCACCCGGCAGGCGGTTGACTCGGGGTCAAACTTCCCGAACATCCATGTTTCAAACGAGGTGCCCGGCACACACCTGACCTCAGAACCCTCGGGGAGCCTGATATCAATATCCACATGAGATCCGTACCATTTATTGCCCGCCGGGAGAGAGAAATATTCATCAAGGTAGAGCGTATCACCCGAGAACTTCCAGTTGTAGCTGATCGCACGTGCATTCTCCCAGGCCTCCCGGTCTGAATTGCTGCTTGCGCTCTTCTCCACCGAGATCCACCCCGAGGTGGTGTCACTTCCGTAGATGTTGAGGTCAGCTCTTCCCCTCAGCTGACCGGTCGGTGAATTCAGGTAGAATGTCATAACATCTTCAACCGAAGCCTTTTCGTCGTAGCTGATATCGGATATCCTGCCCAGCGGAGCCAGCCACAGTGTTTTCACGGGTGGGTCAAGTGCTATCCGTTCTTCAACCCGCTCGTTGTTTGAATATACAGACAGCTGAAGACTCAGAATAACACCCAGGGCACATGCTGCTGCTATCCAGATCACGAACATTATCATTCCGAATACCCTCGAGTTATACCTGATATTGAAGATCAGCTTGATGCCCAGATAGGTAAGGGCAGCCAGGGGAA
>JALOMM010000077.1 GCA_025455535.1 Bacteroidales bacterium
GTCCGGTGCTGACCGACAGCGGAGGGTACCAGGTATTTTCGCTCGCCGCCAACCGCAAACTGACGGAAGAGGGGGCTGTTTTCAGGTCTCACATTGACGGTTCAAAACATATCTTCACCCCTGAGAATGTGATTGACATACAGCGGGCGATCGGCTCAGATATCATGATGGCGTTTGATGAGTGTGCTCCCTGGCCGTGTGACCACACATATGCAAAGAGGTCTATGGAGCTCACCCACAGATGGCTTGACAGGTGCGTTGACAGGTTTGAAGCGACGGAGCCGCGGTACGGTAAGGAGCAGTTCCTCTTCCCTATTGTACAGGGGGCTGTCTATCCTGACCTGCGCCGTGCCTCAGCTGAGAAGATCGCATCGAGAGAGATGCCGGGTAACGCCATCGGCGGCCTCTCGGTGGGAGAACCGGCAGAATTAATGTACGAGATGATAGAAGTGGTGAATGAAATACTCCCCCGCGATAAACCACGTTACCTTATGGGAGTGGGAACACCTGCCAATATCCTCGAGGGAATATCAAGGGGAATTGATATGTTTGACTGTGTGATGCCGACCCGCAACGGACGAAACGGGATGCTGTTCACATGGGATGGGGTAATCAATATAAGAAACAAACGGTGGGCCGAGGATTTCTCACCTGTTGACGTCCGGTCGAAGTCGGAGATAAGCCGCAGCTATTCAAAGGCTTATCTGCGTCACCTGGTCATTTCGGGGGAGATGCTGGGAGCACAGATCGCCACAGTTCATAACCTCTCATTCTACAACAGCCTTGTGAATGAGGCGAGGATAAAAATTACGGAAGGCACTTTTGGAACATGGAAGAAAGAGATACTGCAAAAACTTTCAGAAAGAGCCTGAAGAAGCTTAAGCCGGTACTGATAGACTTGTACATAATAAGGAAGTTTCTCGGCACCTTCTTCTTCTCCCTGGTATTGATTCTCGGGATAGCAGTCATTTTTGACTTCTCTGAGAAGATCGATGACTTCATAGAAAAACAGGCACCCATCAAGGCAATCATATTTGACTACTATCTCAATTTCATACCCTATTTTGCCACCCTTTTTGCACCGATGTTTGTCTTCATCTCCGTGATTTTCTTCACGGCCAAAATGGCCATTAACACGGAGATCATAGCGATACTCAACAGCGGGATGAGCTTCAGGCGCCTTTTGTGGCCCTATTTCATCTCTGCCACCATCATTGCCTCCCTGGCGTTCCTGCTCACCAACTTCGTCATACCTCATTCAAACATCATCAGGCTGGGTTTTGAGGAGAAGTACTGGCGCAATCCCGATTTCCGTAAGGTCAATGTGACATCAGTCCACCGGCAGGTTTACCCAAATGTCTACATATACATGGAGTCATACAATACCATCACCCAGAGCGGACGAAATTTCAGCATGGAGAAGTTTGACGATCATGGGATGCTCGAGTCGAAGCTTACAGCCAACATGATCAGATGGGATACTGCAACAAACAAGTGGGGTGCATGGTGGTATCACATCAGGGAGACTGACAGCCTGGGTGAGCGTCTCTCTTCAGGAAGGCGCATAGATACGGTTCTCAATGTGAAGCCCGGGGACTTTGCCCGTTCTCCCGAGTTTGTAGGGACAATGACTCACGGTGAGCTAATTGATTATATAGATGTGCTCAAGTCACAGGGCTCTGATGAGCTCAAGCTTTATCTGAATGAAAAGCACAGGAGGTACGCTTCGCCCTTCTCATTCTTCATCCTGACGCTCATCGGGGTCTCTCTCTCGTCGCGAAAGATACGGGGAGGAATAGGGATGCAGATCGGACTAGGACTGATGCTGACATTCTCATATATCCTCTTTCTTCAGTTTGCATCTCAGTTTTCGCTCAAGGGAGACCTCGATCCTGCCCTTGCCATGTGGATACCTAATATCATATATACCGGAATAGCCCTGGTTGTCTACCGCTTTGCCGTAAAATGAAACGGGGCCGGAAAACGTATGTGAAAATTTCTTAATATTGCCATTCTTCCGGAAGGAAGGATGACAGTTCAAAAAAAGATGAGTTATGGCTCTTGAAAAAAAGATACGCGAGCTTAAGGAGAAGCGTGAGAAGATGCTTCTCGGCGGTGGTGAGGAAGCTATCGAAAAGCAGAAGGCCATGGGCAAGAACACTGCCCGTGAGCGCATTATGTCGATTCTTGATCAGGGTTCCTTCAGTGAATATGACATGTTCGTTGAGCATGATGCCCGTGACTTCGGCATGGATAAGAAACACCTTCCGAGTGACGGTGTTGTGATAGGTACCGGCACGGTGCAGGGGCTCCCGGTTGCCATTTTCGCACAGGACTTCACTGTTGCGGGAGGGTCACTCGGGCTGATGCACTCGCGCAAGATAACCAAGATCATGGATCATGCCCTCAAGATGAGGATACCCCTGATCGGTATCAATGACTCAGGAGGAGCGCGCATACAGGAGGGGGTTAACTCTCTTGCCGGCTATGGAGAGATATTCTTCCGCAACACGATATCAAGCGGTGTCATCCCTCAGATCTCCGTTATCCTTGGCCCCTGCGCCGGTGGCGCAGTATACTCCCCCGCACTTACTGACTTCGTCTTTGTTGTCGAGAACATCTCAAAGATGTTTATTACCGGACCTGAAGTAATAAAGACAGTACTCGGCGAAGAGATATCGATGGAAGCCCTCGGCGGTGCCCGCGTTCATTGTGAAGTATCAGGCAATGCTCACTTCTTCGCGATGTCAGAAGAGGAATGCTTCAGTCAGATAAAGAAGCTGGTGTCATTCATACCGCGGAATAATGATGTCAAGGCGAGGGTTCATGACCCCGTGCCCCCTGACAAGAAATATGATATTGAGAAGATCGTTCCCGGAGACCCCACTCTCCCTTATGATGTCAAGGATGTCATAAGAGCAGTGGCTGATAACTCAGACTTCTTCGAGATACAGGAGATGTATGCCCGGAATATCGTGATAGGTTTTGGGCGTCTGGGAGGGAAGACGGTAGGTTTTGTCGCCAACCAGCCCATGGAGATGGCCGGTGTGCTTGACGTTGACTCATCTGACAAGGCCGCACGGTTCATACGTTACTGTGACGCCTTCAGCATACCCCTGGTAACGCTGGTAGATCTCCCGGGATATCTTCCGGGGGTGGACCAGGAGCATGCAGGGGTGATACGCCATGGTGCCAAGGTACTCTATGCCTACAGTGAGGCAACGGTGCCTAAGCTGACGGTCATACTGCGTAAGGCATACGGCGGCGGATACATTGCCATGAGCTCGCGTCACCTACGCGCTGACTTTGTCTTCGCCTGGCCTACGGCGGAGATAGCAGTGATGGGCCCTGAGGGTGCGGCAAATATCATCTTCCGCAAGGAGATAACAACTGCCGCCAATCCTGATGAGGTCCGCCGCCAGAAAGTCGAAGAATACAAGGAGAAATTCGCCAATCCATACGTGGCTGCCTCTCGAGGTTATGTAGACTCGGTCATAGAGCCCTCTGAGACCCGCAAGCTGCTGCTCCATGCCCTCGAAGTGTCTGAAGATAAAGTTGTGCAGATGCCGAGAAAGAAGCATGGCATTCCCCCATTCTGATCTCTAACTGAGAAAGCCGCACCAAGCAAATGAAAGAACCTGACAAACTCAACATAGATCAGACCCACTACACCACCAGGGTGAGTCGTCGCTGGGCCGAAAGAAAGCATTATACCCCTCCGGAGCCGGGTAAGATTTACAGTTTCATCCCGGGGACGGTGGTGGAGGTGCTGGTCAGAGAGGGTGACTCAGTGTCTGCAGGCGATGACATCGTGATACTCGATGCCATGAAGATGAAGAACAGGCTCAAGAGCCATATTTCCGGTAAGGTCATCTCGATAAACGTGAGTCCCGGTGACAGGGTACCGAAAGGGGTGATGCTGGTTGAGATAGCCTGATAACAGACCTCCGCTGAATATCAAAACTGCCCGGTGTTGAGCAGATATTTTGACATCCTGGCCGGAAGGTCCGGATTGTCCCTGAAGATGCCGTATACTGCCGAGCCGCTTCCCGACATCGAGGCGAAGAGAGCTCCCGCCTCATACAGGGCCATCTTAAGCTCACCCACCTGGGGGTAACTCCTGAAGATATTAAGCTCAAAATCGTTCACAACCCTTCCTCTCCACTCAGTCACAGGAAGACTGATCAGCTGTCTGAGTGACAGTCCTGTAGGACAGGGAACACAGCCGGCATAAGCCTCGGCCGTACTTATATTCATCCCGGGGTAGAATATCTTAATATGGTACTCACCAAGGTCCAGTGGCATGTCAGAGAGGATGTTACCCACCCCTTCGGCAAAGGAGGGGGTGCTGTCAATGAAGAAGGGGGCGTCACTGCCCAGTCTGCCGGCAAATGAGCGCAGCTCCTCGGAGTTAAGGCCGAAGTTGAAGTACCTGTTAAGGGCCTTAAGCACTCCGGCAGCGTCTGATGATCCTCCGCCAAGCCCCGCACCGAGGGGTATGGCCTTGTGAAGATGAATCCTTATGCGCGGGAAATCGAATGATTCGCGCATCAGCTTCACCGCCTTCATTACCAGGTTATTATCAGGGTCATGGTCCTCCATCAGTCCCGTGACCTTCAGAGTGTCATATTTCCTGTTGTCTTTCCTGACAACAAACTCAAGTGCATCAGCAATGGCGACAGGGTAGAAAAATGTCTCGATGTTATGAAAACCGTCAGGTCTCTTTTCAACGATCCTTAATCCTATGTTGATTTTTGCTTTTGGAAAGACTACCATTCCGCGGGTGGCTGTTACGACTTCAAAAATAGATGAACCTTTTCAAATATCCGCATCTTTAAGGATTATATCCTTTTTCAACATTTTTTTAACACTCATTGTTTGAAACAAAAGATTGCAATATCCTGACCTGAAAGCCTCTATTTGTTAATTTTGACCAGAGCTGAGACAGGTTATGTCTGCGGCTAATTATTTGTCTAATAATACCATACGATAATGTCCCCGGTAGCACAGAGATCCAGGCAGGATAAAAAGTCCTCAGTAATGGTCATTCCAGAAGGAGGCAGGATACCGCCTCAGTCGCCCGAGATGGAGGAGGCGGTACTGGGAGCCGCCATGCTGGAGATAGAGGCTGCGAGGATGGTGGTTGACATCCTCCGTCCGGAGGTGTTTTATTCCGCTGCCCACCAGAAGATATTTGCTGCCATTGCGGAGCTTAACAGGCGAGATCAGGCAATCGATCTGCTTACCGTCACCCAGGAGCTGAAGCGTGTCAGTGATCTCGAGGAGGCTGGTGGGGCAGTGTACCTGACAGAGCTGACCTCAAAGGTGGTCTCTGCCGCGAATATCGAATACCACGCACGGATAGTACTGCAGAAATATATCCAGCGTGAGCTTATACGTGCTGCCACGCTGATACAGAACATGGTGTACGAGGATACCCTCGATGTCACCGAGCTGCTTGACAAGAGCGAGGACGAGCTGTTCAGGATCGCCGAGGGGAATATCAAGCACGAAGTGATGCCGATCCATGAGGTCATCAAACAGGCTCTGTCAGAGATAGAGGAGCTTGGCAAGAAGGAGGAGGCTCTTGTCGGGGTGCCTTCGGGCTTCACCAAACTTGACAGGCTCACCTCAGGCTGGCAGAAGTCGGAACTTGTCATCATCGCTGCCCGTCCCTCAATGGGAAAGACCGCCTTTGCGCTGTCGATGGCGCGTAACATGGCCATAGATCATGGCAGGAAGGTGGCTATCTTTTCCCTGGAGATGGCAGCAATACAGCTGGTTAACAGGCTTATAGTGGCTGAGACCGAGATACCCGGTGAGAAGATCAAAAACGGAAGGCTCACGGCCGAAGAGTGGTCTCTGCTTGAGTCGCGCATCAAGTCATTGACCGAGGCAACGATATTTATTGATGACACGCCGGCCATCTCTGTCTTTGAGCTCAGAGCCAAGTGCCGGAGGCTTAAGGCACAGAACAAGCTTGACCTGGTCATCGTAGACTACCTTCAGCTCATGACCGGTCCGCCTGACGCAGGGAGCCGCGAGCAGGAGGTGAGCTCAATCTCAAGGGCGCTCAAAAGCATAGCCAAGGAGCTTGCGGTACCTGTACTGGCACTCTCACAGCTCAACAGGTCGGTGGAGACAAGGGGAGGTAACAAGAAACCGATGCTGTCAGACCTGCGTGAATCAGGTGCCATAGAGCAGGATGCCGATATGGTCGTCTTCATTCACCGGCCTGAAAAGATGGGAGTGTCACAGTTCGAAGACGGGCAGTCGACCAAAGGCCAGGCCGATATAATACTTGCCAAGAACCGTAACGGCCCTACTGACGAGATACTTCTATATTTCAAGGAAGACAGGGCTATGTTTGTCGAGCCTGACGAGTTCGGATCAGAGGTTGCATCCCCGGCTTCACCGGCAGGTGTCTTTACGAGGGGGTCAAAGATGAACGATGACATCTCATCTGACTACAGCGACTTCTCTGCAGAGGACAACGGCCGCAAGCCTTCTTTCTGATTATCAGTCGATCTTCAGCGTCAGCCGGAGTCCAATGCCCTCCCATGACAGATCGCGGAAGCCTGTGTAAACGCCTAATTCTGCCATGAAGAAGATCTCGCTGAGAGCGTATCCTGCCTCGTAATAGAAACCGTAGTCAGGCGTCCATAACCCTGAGAAGCTGAGCTTCTCCCGTGTGAGAGTATTGCTCAGCCACGGTAACCGTTTGAGCACAAGGATGGAAG
>JALOMM010000078.1 GCA_025455535.1 Bacteroidales bacterium
CGGTGGTCGCCGTATCATTAGTCGCAGAATAAGGAAATCCCTTCTGGCTTCAGCCCTGACATGACGCCTGAGCAGAGGAGGGCGTTTATGCAGAATCTTACACCTGAGCAGCGCGAGGCCATGCGTGCCATGAGAAGCGGCACAGGTACGGGACAGGTTAGACAGCAGGGTGCAACGGGCTCAGATACCACAGCCAAACAGAATGTTGTCGTTCGTACACGGTAATTCCATAGAATTTGACCAAGGTAATTAACTGAATAGAAAATGTTCAAAAGATACCAGCACGATATACGCATTGCCGTTGAATCAATCCTGGCAAACAAGCTCAAGTCGATACTCACTGCCCTGGGTATCATCTTTGGCGTGGCGGCGGTGATCAGCATGCTTGCAATTGGCAAGGGGGCACAGCAGGAAATTCTTGACCAGATAAAAATGGTGGGGGTGAACAACATCCTGATCAGCCCGATAGTACAGGAGAAGGGTACTGAGAGCGAGGAGGGGGAGAAACAGTTGAACAAGTTCTCAAGGGGACTTACCCTGCTTGATGTGGAAGCGATACGCAACAGTATCCCTGCCGTTAAGAGGATCAGCCCGGAGATATCCTATAATTCAACTATAGTTCTCAACGGCATGAGGTACTCAGCCAAACTGGTCGGAGTGGCGAATGACTATTTTGATCTGTATAACCTTCCCCTGTCACAGGGGATGTTTTTCAACGATTACCAGGAGGAGTACGGCATACAGGTTTGTATCATCGGCGCCAACATCAGGGCGAAGTTCTTCAGCCAGCTGGACCCCCTGGGCCAGTATATCAAATTTGATAATGTCTGGCTGAAGGTGATAGGTGTACTCGAAAAAACAAATGTCTCCCTGACAGGTTTTGAAGAGCAGGGAGTCAATGTCTATAATGACAACGTTTATATACCTATCAAGACAATGCTCATGCGTTACCAGAACAGGGCTCTGGTCAATACAAAGCTTGCCACCCAGGCCACCTCTGTCAGTGTTTTCGGAGGAGGGATGCACATGGCAAGAGTGGTGGTAAGCAGTTCTGATGCCTCAACTGCCGAGACCAACTATAATCAGCTTGACAAGATAGTGGTGCAGGTGCAGGAGACAGAACAGCTCACCCCGACAACGGAGGTCTTGAGCCGGATGATGCTCAGAAGGCACTCGAACGTAAAAGACTTTGAGATCACGGTTCCTGAACTGCTACTCAAGCAACAGCAGCGTACAAAGGACATATTCAATATAGTTCTCGGAGCCATAGCCAGCATCTCCCTTATTGTAGGAGGGATAGGCATTATGAATATCATGTTTGCCTCTGTCATGGAGAGGATAAAGGAGATCGGTACCAGAATGGCCATCGGTGCCAAAAAGATGGATATCGTTGTGCAGTTCCTGTCAGAAGCCGTACTGATTAGCGTTACCGGCGGTTTTATCGGTGTGTTCTTAGGGATAATTCTTGCCGTAGCCATCCAGGAAATAGCCGGAATAACCACGATCGTGTCACTATTCTCCATCGTGGTTGCATTCGGTGTCTCGGCCGCCGTAGGGGTGATATTCGGATATTCACCTGCCAAGCGGGCCTCGGAGAGAGACCCGATTGAGTCACTTCGTTATGAATAATTCAGAGTTATGAAAAGAGTCATATTGATTTTAATTATCGTTTTATCAGTTCTTGCAACACCCGGTCTCAGATCACAGGACATAAAACGGCTGACGCTTGATGAAGTTATAATGCTGGCTGCCGAACAGTCGCCCAACGCTCTCATAGCGAAGCACCGCTTCCGCTCCAGCTACTGGCAGTACAGGACCTTCGTGGCCGAATACAGGCCTCTGCTGACCCTTAACGGTACAGTCCCCAACTACAGCAGTGCCTATAACAGGGTGTGGAACTCATCACTAGGGGAGTACGAATATGTGGCTGTGAATGTTCTGCAGACGCAGGGTTCGCTCTCTCTGACACAGAACATAGGGCCTACCGGGGGAACCATCTCGCTTAATTCAGACCTGACATACGAGGTTGATTTTGAGCGTGACTCATACAAGTATATAACATCACCGTTAAATATTATTCTCACCCAGCCGCTCTTCAGATACAATGAGCTAAGGTGGCAAAAAAAGATCGAGCCCCTGAAGTATGAAGAGGCACGCAAGACATATCTGCGTGAGGTTGAGAATGTACGTATCATGGCAGTTCAGAATTTCTTCAGCCTGGCTCTTGCACAGATAAACAGGGAGATTGCAGAGACAAACATGCAGAATGCCGATACTCTCTATCAGATCGCAAAAGGGCGTTATAATCTCGGGACAATAGCAGAGGATGAGCTGCTCCAGATGGAGCTGTCATACCTCAATGCAGGAACGGCTATCAACGAGTCGGAAATCAACCTGCGTGACCGCGAGATAAGGCTCCGTTCATTCCTCGGATTTAACCAGAACGTAAGGCTCGAACTGCTTATTCCAAGCTACATCCCTGAGCTTGAGGTTGAAGTGGCAGATGTTATGAGGCTTGCAGAGGAAAACAATCCGGACCTGATAGCCCTTGAGAGACAGCTTGTCGAGGCACAGAGCTCGGTGGCACAGGCTAAGGCAGAGAAGAGTCTCAATGCAAACCTTACCGCCTCTTACGGTCTTCGCGATCAGGACGAGGACTTCAACCTGGCTTATTCAAACCCTGACAGGCAGCAGGGTGTCAGGCTTGGTCTGACAATGCCGATACTCGACTGGGGCCTCGGACGGGGAAGGTACAAAATGGCAAGATCGAGCCAGGAACTGACACAGGTACAGGTGGAACAGTCACGGGCCGATTTTGAACAGAACCTCATGCTCGATGTACAGCAGTTCAACCTTCAGGATGACCAGGTGAAAATTGCTGCCAAGGCAGACACTGTGGCTGCTAAAATGTTTGAGGTAACCAAACAGAGATTCCTGATCGGAAAGATTGACGTGCTCGAGCTTAACAATGCCGACACCAAGAAAGACCAGAACAAGCGCAGCTATATACAGGCCCTCAGTAACTACTGGGCGTATTTCTTTAACATGCGGGCTCTCACCCTTTATGACTTTCTTAACAAACGGCCCCTGGAAACCGACTATGATAAGCTTGTAGAATAGATATCATGCTATATAACAGGACTGCCGGCACTGTCCGGCAGTTTTGTTTTTATATAATATGCTATACGAAAATAAAATTATATATTTGCGCCTCGTATTATTTAGCGAATCAAACAAACAATCTTAAAAGAGGATACAAATGCAGAATAAAGGAGCAATCTCATTTCTGGCTATTGCACTGACTCTTGTTTGCGTCTACCAGTTTTCCTTCACAGTGGCCTCATTCAAGGTCAAGAAAGAGGCAAGGGTATACGCCGCAGGTGACCTGAACAAAGAGTTGAATTATCTTGATTCAATCGCCTCCTTGCCCAAGGATGAGTGGGGCTTTCTGGGCAATACCTTCAAGGAAGTCCAGACAAAAGAGCTGAATCTCGGCCTTGACCTTAAGGGCGGGATGAACGTAGTGCTTGAGATCTCGGTTGAGGATATCGTAAGGGCTCTCTCAAACTACAGCACAGACAAGACATTCAATGATGCCATAGCTCTCGCAAAACAGAAGCAACTGGCAGGCGGGAAGGAAGATTTCATTACACTTTTTGTTCGTTCATTCCAGGAGATAGATCCGAACGCGAGACTGGCGGCAGTATTTGGCACCGTTGAGCTCAAAGACCGGATAAACTTCAACTCCACCAATGAGGATGTGCAGAAAGTCCTTGAGACGGAAGCTAACTCCGCCATAGACAATGCATTCAATATTCTCAGGAACAGGATAGACCGTTTTGGCGTTGTTCAGCCGAACATATCTCATCTTCAGCCGCGCGGACGAATACTTGTTGAACTACCCGGTGTGAAAGACCCGCAGAGGGTTCGCGACCTCCAACAGGGAACAGCTAACCTCGAGTTCTGGGAGACATACGAGAACCCGGAGATTATTGGTTACATGGTGCAGGCAAACGATTATCTCAAGTCAATACAGCCTTCTGCAGAGGCTGCAACGACAGATACCCTGACTGCTGAGGCTGGCACCGGAGAAAAATCACTTCTTGATATGGTCAGCAGTGACACTGCCGCCGTGACTGAAGCATCAAATCTTGAGGAATTCACCCGCCTTAATCCGCTCTTTGGTCTTCTCAGACCTAATGTTACGCAGGATGGCCAGCCGGTACCCGGAAGCCTCATTGGTTTTGCAGCCTCAAAAGACACGGCAAATGTAAATGCTTACCTGAAGATGAACCAGGTGAGGGCACTGTTCCCCAGGGAGCTTAAGTTCTACTGGAGCCAGAACCCTTACAAATATGATGATACAAAGACATTATTCGAGCTTCATGCCATAAAGGTCACCACTCGCGACGGACGTGCACCCCTGACAGGAGATGTCGTTACAGGCGCACGCCCCTCGACAGGCGTTACCGGAGCCGATATAAAAGTTGATTTCTCTATGAACGGCGAAGGTGCCAAGATATGGCAGCGTATGACCCGTGATAATATCGGCCGTTGCATCGCAGTGGTGCTTGATGACTACGTGAGGTCATACCCGCGTGTTCAGAACGAGATCGCTGGGGGCAACACTGAGATAACAGGCGACTTCACACTTGAGGAGGCCGAAGACCTTGCTAACATTCTCAAGTCAGGCAAGATGCCGGCTCCGGCACGTATCATTCAGGATACCGTCGTTGGTCCCTCACTCGGAAAGGCAGCTATAAAGAGCGGCCTGAACTCCTTCATCATCGCCTTTATCATCGTCCTTCTCTATATGATCTTCTACTATAGCCGCTCGGCAGGCCTGGTAGCTGACATAGCCATGACAGTGAACGTCTTCTTCATGATGGGCGTGCTGGTGTCTCTCAACGCGGTCCTTACACTGCCCGGTATCGCCGGTATCGTGCTCACTATAGGTATGTCGGTCGATGCCAACGTCCTTATCTTTGAGAGGATCAAGGAAGAACTGAAGGGGGGCAAGGGGGTCAAGCAGGCCATTGCCGACGGTTACAAAGGTGCTTCCTCAGCCATCATCGACAGTAACGTCACAACACTTCTGACAGGTGTAATTCTCTATTACTTCGGAACCGGCCCGATAAAAGGATTTGCCAGCACACTGGTAATAGGTATCATCACATCGCTCTTCTCTGCCGTCCTTATTTCAAGACTTATATATGAGTGGGCTCTCAGGAAGAACCTGAGCCTGAAATTCTCAGCCAGCTACACTCAGAATTTCATGTCGAACATGAAGATCGACTTTGTAGGACTGAGAAAATACGGGTACATCTTCTCAATTGCGCTGACGATACTCAGTATTGTAACACTCTCAACCAAAGGTATCAGCAAGGGTATTGACTTCACGGGAGGGCGCACATATGTCGTTAACTTCCAGAAGCCTGTCAACACGGCTGAGGTTGCAGACCTCCTTTCTGATGAGCTCGAAGGCGATCCGTTGGTGGTGACATTCGGTTCCGACAACCAGGTGAAGATCAGTACGAAATTCAAGGTTAACGAGCCGGAAGCAACAACAGAAGTCAACAAACTCATATACAGCGGCCTGAAAGACCTTGTTCCCGGTGTTGATGAGACGACATTCATAAATGATTATATCGTAAGCTCAGAGACGGTAGGTCCGACGATAGCCCGTGACATAGCTGTCAAAGCTGTATGGGCAATTGTTCTGGCTCTGGTGGGAATGTTCCTCTATATCCTGATAAGGTTCCGCAAGTGGCAGTACGGGTTAGGCTCTGTGGTTGCCCTGGGACATGACGTGATTATCGTCCTTGGCCTTTACTCCATCCTTCAGGGGGTGATGCCTTTCTCAATGGATATTGACCAGGCCTTTATAGCGGCGATTCTGACGGTGGTGGGTTATTCCCTCAACGATACCGTGGTGATCTTTGACAGGATAAGGGAATACCTTCCCCTGTACAGGAAGAGATCAACGAAAGAGGTATATAACATGGCGCTTAACAGCACCCTGGCAAGAACACTGAACACCGGTATGGCAACGATATTTGTTCTCATCGTCGTCTTCATCTTCGGAGGGGAGGTGATCAGAGGATTCATATTTGCCCTGTTGTTCGGCATTGTGTTCGGTACATATTCGTCTCTCTTTATATCGACACCTGTCCTGTATGAGACAACACACAGGAAAGATGAAGATGCTGACGCCGTTCCGGCTGAGACGGGTAAGAAGAAATAGACTGTTATTTTAACGGTGACACAGGTAGCGGCGCTCAATTTGGGCGCCGCTACTATTATTGCCGTTGCCGGTTTTTTATATACCGTTCTTTTGTAACTTTGCCATTCAATATCAGTGAACCGGATGGGAACACTCCTTTTCATAAGCGGCCAGGAAATAATTATCATTCTGATAGTTGTGCTACTGCTTTTCGGAGCCGACAAGCTGCCTGAGATTGCCAGGACAATGGGTCAGGGCATGCGCGAAGTAAAAAAAGCTACCGACGAGATCAAAAGGGAGATTGAGAACAGCACACAGGATATAAGGAAGGATTTTAACGATGTCGCCGACACTGTCCGCAAGGATATAAATGAGGTGACAGACAGCGTTAAGAAGGATATGGAGGATGCGGCGTCACCTCTTACAGAAGAGATCAATGACACAGCCCGCGACATAAACAACGAGGTAAGATGATCAGGGCATCAGGTATTTTAAAGTCATACGGCGACCTG
>JALOMM010000079.1 GCA_025455535.1 Bacteroidales bacterium
GAAGGGTATCTGGGCTGAGACAGGTATCGAGGTTGCCCCGAAGTTTCTCGGTTCGGAATCATCGTTCGGAAAATTCTATTTTACCTGGAGACAGTACTTCACCATAAAGGAGCGTGACCTGGGCTTTGCATACAGACTGGGCTACCAGAACACAATTTTCGGAGAAGTACCCTTCTACTACCAGACCCAGGTGATCGTATCAGCCCTCAGGGGGACAGAATCGGAAGGGCTCGGAGGCAGCAAGACACTCAGGGGTGTTCAGCGCAACAGGGTCGTTGGCGACGGCTTCCTCTACGGGAATGCTGAACTGCGGTGGAAAATAGTCTATTTCAAATTTATCAACCAGAACTTCTACCTGGGAGCTAACTTCTTCTATGACGTAGGTATGGCTACCTCACTCATTGATGTCAATGTTGAGGACCTTGAGGAGTACCTCCTTGACCAGGAAGGATTCCCGGGGGGGAGCATAGACGACTACTATGTTGACGAAAAGGATAAGCCTCACAGCAGCGCTGGTGCCGGCATCAAGATTGCCATGAATGAGAACTTCATTATCTCAGCTGACTTCGGAAAGACGTTCAACGCCCAGGATGGCGGAACAGGATTCTACATCGGGCTCAACTATATCTTCTAGGAAGACGGGAGACCGAAGACCGAAGACTGAAGACTAAAGCTTATCCAGCCACATACCGAAGGCAACACCAAGATAATTACCGATAATCCATCCAAGGATACCGGTTGCCAGCCCTGTAAGAATAACATCCTTATTCTTCAGGGCTGCTGCCACTATAGGCACAAACGGAGGTGAATAGACAAACCCTGTCGTGGTTATGAGGTAGTCATCAGCATTGACCCTGAATACCCATGAAAGGAACAGGTGCAGAATAAGTGAACCGAAATATGAATAGGTAACGTACATTACCAGGCTGAGATATTTAGCCTGAAATATCACGCTCAGATCGCACCTCGAGGAAATGACCAGGGAAAACGCAATGATCAGATACATCCCGAGCTGAAAGGTCTTTTTAATATTCCTTATCCGCGTGATGAACGATGCGGCAATTCCGAAAGTGGTAATTGTAAGTATCACCGAGACCAGCTGAGGTACTCCGGGCAACATCAGGCTTACAACAAATCCGACTCCGAAGATCAGTATAGCGAGGCCAAGGGCTCCCAGCAGTGGAAGAAGAATATTCTTCCTGAACATGCCCGTGAAGTCATCAAATTCTTCGGTCACCTCGAGCCGTACTCTCTCAAACTCAATACTGTCATCACTCTGGCCGACATTACGTTTAAAGGGAGGCAACAGCCACCTGAAAAAGGTAGGACCAAGCGTGATGAAGAACATTATTACAAACGCCCCCACAATCATATCATAGGTGTTTGTCATGATAAATGCATTGGGTTCAACGTCAAGCGCCAGTGCCAGGGAAGCCAGGTTAACGGTGCCTCCCGTATAAAGACCAATGAGCATGCCTCCTATCTTTTCACACTCAGGTATTTTATCTCTCCAGATCAGGTAGCCGGTCGCCACGATTATCATAACGGAAAACAGGGCCAGCGCCATGGAAAGGAACCCCTTCCCCGAAAACCTCAGCCACCTCCTTACATTGAGTGAAAAAAGTATCAGGGGTATGGCGAGAGGGAGTATTGCCGTCTGCACGCTGTCCTGTATCGAAGCCACATTGTTCGCCTTGATATCACTTTCGGGGAGAATGCCTGCAGCCACCATTTCGACAATCTCAGATTTGGGAATGAATGCCCTGTTTTTTGTGATCGTGTCTTCACGGAAAGCATCGCTTCCTTTCGGAAGAATACCCACATTTGCTATTATGATCCCGATGCCGTAAGCCATTACTATTGCGCCTATTTTCTTGAAGAATGGATACTTAATGGTAAGCCATATCAGAAAAAGGGGGAAGGTCACATAGAAAACTATGAGAACGATCAGATTAATCATGGCGGTCGGTTTTGATTTGGTTTAACCAAATGTAAATAAAGAACCCTGCCTGATTGGCAGGGTTTATGAAAAAGAGGTATTTATACTTACTCTATACGTCTTTTTGCCTATCGGGACACTCCTCGAAGCTCTTGCGGTACTGTTCGATGGCTCTCTGACTCATACCCATGCTCGAAAAGCCTCCGTCATTGAAGATATTCTGCATGGTGATCTTACGTGTGAGGTCAGAGAAGAGCGTGATGCACACGTCAGCGCAGTCTGAAGCATCGGCATTGCCAAGGGGCGACATCCTGTCCGAAAAGTCTACCAGTGCGTCGAAACCGGAGATGCCGGAACCTGCTGTTGTCAAAGTGGGAGACTGGGAGACGGTGTTCACCCTTACATGCTTCTCCTTTCCATATATGTATCCGAAGCTCCTGGCGATAGACTCAAGCAGGGCCTTGGCGTCTCCCATGTCATTATAGCCTGCCAGTGTACGCTGTGCCGCGACATATGAAAGGGCGACGATTGAGCCCCACTCGTTAATGGCATCCATGCGGTATGCTGTCTGCAGTATCCGGTGGAAGCTCAGGGCTGATATATCGAAAGTCTTGAGCATGTTCTCATAGCTGGTCTCGGCATAGGGGATTCCCTTGCGGACATTCGGTGACATGCCTATTGAATGAAGAACAAAGTCGATCTTGCCGTCAAAGACGCTCAGGGCCTTGTTAAACAGACCCTCGAGGTCCTTCATGCTTGTTGCGTCTGCAGAGAATACTTCGCTGCCTGTCTTTTCGGCCAGTTCGTTTATCGTTCCCATGCGCATTGCCACAGGAGCGTTCGTAAGAAGGAGCCTGGCACCCTGAGCATGGGCTTTTTCGGCCACATGCCAGGCGATGGACTTATCATTCAGCGCACCGAAGATTATCCCTTTCTTTCCCTCGAGCAGATTGTTGGTCATAGTGTTTTCTTTTAGGTTACCTGTTTTGTGGTCAGTTGCCCTTAAGCAGTTCACGGGCATTTCGCATGGCGGCTTCCGTGATGGTGCTTCCGCTGAGCAGGCGAGCCACCTCCGTCACCCTTTCATTGTCGTTTAACAACCGCACCCGGGTTATTGTTGAGTGATCGTTCTCTTCCTTGTATACATGATAATGCAGGCTTCCCATGGAGGCCACCTGCGGCAGGTGAGTAATATTTATGACCTGCATGCTCTTCCCCATGTCTGCCAGTATGCTTCCCACCATTGAAGCCACCTCACCTGATACACCCGAGTCTATCTCGTCAAAGATAATGGCAGGCAGTCCGGAGCTGCTTGCCAGTATTGACTTAAGGCACAGCATCAGGCGAGACAGTTCGCCTCCGGATGCTACACGTGAAAGTTCTTCTGGCTGTACCTGCCTGTTGGCGCTGAAGAGGAAATCAGCCCTGTCAGTACCTGAAGCGCCGGGGGCGGCCAGGCTGACGAACCTAATGCTGAAGCGTGCGTGCGGCATCCCGAGCTTAAATAGCATCGCTGTTATCTCGGATGCGAGAGATCCGGAAGAGGCGTTTCTTCCGGCAGACAACTCTCCGGCCAGCCGGAGGGTCTCACTGTACGCCATGTCGGACCGCTTCTTAAGATCGTCAATCCTTTCGTCGATATCTGAGGTTGCGGCAACCTGATCCTCTATCTCCTTCTTCCTGGCCAGCAGCTCATCAAGGCCGTTGCAGCGGTGCTTCTGCATGAGGGTGTAGAGGGCGTCAAGACGGCGGGTCACCTGACCGAGCCGATCAGGATCAGCAACCGTGCGGTCATTCATCCTGTCAGCCTCGTACGAGATGTCATTCAGCTCAACAAGCGACGACCCGAGGCGCTTCTCGAGCTCAGCGGCGTCAGCCACCCATCCTGATATCTTTGCCAGGTTGGCACGGGCCATGCGGAGCAGTGACAGCGCGGAGACCTCCTCTCCTGCGAGTGCAGCTGCGGCAGCAGCAAGAGACTCCTTGATCTCGCCGGCATTTGTAAGCAGCTCCTGCTCCCGCTCCAGCTCCTCCACCTCTCCCGGCCTGAGATTTGCCTCCGCTAGCTCCTCCATCTGGTGATTATAATAGTCATAGTCAGCCCTTCCGCGGGCGGCGGACTCAGCAGCAGCCTCATATTCGCGTGCAGCCTTCAGGTAGCTCTTATAGGCAAGAGTGTATTCCCTGAAGAGGGCCGATGTTCCTGCATAGGCATCGATGACGCGCATCTGGAACATGTTATTGCCAAGGAGAAGGGTCTGATGCTGCGAGTGCACGTCAACAAGCCTGTCACCCAGCTCCTTAAGCACACCAAGGGTTACAGGGGTATCATTGATGAAAGCCCTTGACTTGCCGGCAGTATTAATTTCCCTGCGTAATATCGCCTCGTCATCATAGTCAACCCCTCCCTTCTCAAACAGCTCCTCGAGATCATATCCCCTTATGTTGAATTCGGCTTCGACAATGCATTTCTCATCCTTGCTGAGCAGGACGGATGTATCCGCCCGATCGCCCAGCACCAGCCCCAGCGCTCCAAGAAGTATTGATTTGCCGGCCCCCGTCTCACCGGTTATTATGGTAAAGCCCTCGCCGAAGCCCATGTCAAGCTCCCTGATAATTGCATAGTTCTTTACTGACAGTCTTCGGAGCATCGGTCGGAAGGTTATCCGGTTGTTGTTAGTATCAGCTGATATTTTGCCTCGTTTGCCGGATCGATCTCAACGAGTATCTGCACCACCCTGTTCTTCTCCTCCGGGAAGGCCGGCGTGTATATAAGCACCATCTCATTCGTCTTTGCCTCAATAACCAGGGTCAGATAATACATGAAGGGGTCAGGCCGGCGCCGGTAGACCTCCTGAAGCCGTCTGAGCGACTCATATATCTCAGCCCTGGCCAGAGTCCTGTCAGACTCCAGCTTGTCGAGCCCCCTGATGTGATAATGATAAACGAACTGTCTCACACCGGCATACTCATCGTTCAGGATGTTCTTGACAAGCCAGTAGCGGTTCCTGTTCCTCGATCCGTCATAGGGTTTCCATCCCGGTTCAGGGGCATTCTGGGCATTCTGGACTATCTTTTCCGCTACCTGGAAATATGGTGTGCCTCCCATTGGGGAGAAAGAATCGAAATCCATTCCAATGACCAGATAAGCATAATATGCCAGCACCGAGGCGAGGTTATTGGTGAAAGCATTGGGATTCCAATCGATGGTCTGGAACTCTATATACCTGAACTGTAAGTTATTATCTACGAAATTGAGAACGGTAGACTCATATGTCGTATTATAAACAGGACGGCTGAGCTGCACCTGCAGCGTGCCACGAAACTCATCGGCAGACAGCTGCTCGTCGAGGTTTATCAGCAGGTTACACTCTATCTTCTCAGAGAAACTGAACACATTGTCTGTCCAGACCATGCTGTTCATGAACTCATAGATATCGCGCTGCATGCTCTGAAAGATCTCCCTGTTCGAGCCCTGTATCTTCTGGGCGGAGACCTGTACGTTGCAGTAGAGCTCCTGGGCACTCACAGCCGTCACAGCCATAAAGAGCGACAACACTGACAGGAGCAGCCTGCATTTATTGAATGAGATCATGATGAGTCCTAATCACTGTACCAGGGAGACGATCTTTTGCAGAATATCTGAGGCAACCTCACCCTTTGTTTTCAACTCAAATTTATCAATATTATTGTTATGGTCAATAATGGTTACCCGGTTGGTGTCATGACCGAAACCGGCCCCTTCGTCCTTCAGGGAGTTGAGGATGATGATGTCGAGATTCTTGCGCTTCAGTTTGCTGATGGCATTGGGAAGCTCATCATCTGTCTCAAGGGCAAAGCCTGCAAGGGAAGACACGACGAGCAAAAGCGCTACTGCCCCGGCCGTCACAATCAGGGAATTGACGAAGTATTCCGAAAACCGCGCCCGGTCCCAGGCGGTCACGAAGTTCGCAAGGCTCGGGTCGGTCGCCCAGCCAAAGCGGTCAAGAACGTAGCCACGGTTGTCTTTCAGAGAGGTGTTCAGCGCAAACCACACCGGATAGATGCACGACGCCGCCAAGAGCGCCATCGGTATGGTGGCCGTCCAGAGGATGCGGCGATCGCGTTTGCTTGTAGCCGACATGGTCACACCTTTGCATTGCGGGTCATGAGGCGGATTTGCGCCCAGGCAATCCCGGCCATCATGACAAACAGCAGGATGGAAATCGCCGCGGCGCGGCCCGGGCGGTTCAGGCGGCCCTGTTCCAGCCAGATCAGGAACTCGGGCAGTGTCGAGGACGCTCCGGGTCCGCCACCGGTCAGCACATAGATCAGCCCGAACATGGATGTCAGCACCCCGATAGTTGTGACCACGGCCACGAATTCGATGATCGGCCGCAGCGAAGGGATCACGATCAGGAATAGACGTTGCCAGAAGCGCGCGCCGTCGATGCGGGCGGCCTCGATGATGTCTTCCGGAACAGTGGACAGGCCCGAAAGGAAAATGAGAACGCCCATGCCAAAGGTGGACCAAAGCTGCACGGCCAGCAGGCTCCACAGCGCGGTCGATGACGAGCCCAGCCAGTCCACCGCATCAAAGCCCAAGGCCATCAGGGCCGCGTTCAATGACCCGTCATAGCGCAGCACCACGTTGAAGATCGACCCGACGATGACCGAAGACAGCACCGCCGGAAGGAAATAGACAGCACG
>JALOMM010000080.1 GCA_025455535.1 Bacteroidales bacterium
GAAGATGAACCCATAAAATACTGCTATTAAGACCGATAGGCCAAACCCCACCGAAAATCTAAGGAGCTTTTCACTCCATCGGCGACGATGTTGAAGAAATTGCAGATTGGCTTTATCAAATACGTATGACTTCCTTTTCAGCATCAGTAGTTCAGTGGATTACCACTATTTTGCAAGATCGCTGACAAACATAAAATAAATAAATTAATTTTACAAGCCCCAAAAACAGAGAAAATTAACACAGGCTTGGGATTTATGATGAAGGCAGGTGAATTAAGAGATGCATACCTGAATTTTTTCAGGTCAAAACAACATACAATAGTATCCTCGGCACCAATGGTGATCAAGAATGATCCGACGCTCATGTTCACCAATGCCGGGATGAACCAGTTCAAGGATATTTTCCTCGGAAACCAGGCTCCGGCACACAACAGGGTGGCCAACTCACAGAAGTGTCTGAGGGTTTCAGGCAAGCATAATGACCTTGAGGAAGTGGGGCTTGACACTTATCACCACACCATGTTCGAGATGCTCGGTAACTGGTCATTCGGCGATTATTTCAAGAAGGAGGCCATAGAGTGGGCATGGGAGTTCCTGACACGACAGCTGAATATACCTGAGGAGCGTCTCTACTCCACAGTTTTCGAAGGGAGTGCAGAAGAGGATGTTCCGAGAGACGATGAAGCGGCAGAGTACTGGAAGGGATGTTTCAGGAACCCTGAGAACCATATCATTGAAGGCTCAAAGAAAGATAACTTCTGGGAGATGGGTGAGACCGGCCCGTGCGGACCCTGTTCCGAGATACATGTTGATATCAGGCCCGACAGCGAACGTCGTGATAAGCCGGGGCATCTGCTGGTGAACAAGGGTCATCCGCATGTCATAGAGATATGGAACCTGGTCTTTATCCAGTATAACCGCAAGGCTGGCGGCGAACTTGAACAGCTGCCGGCACGCCATGTTGATACCGGGATGGGGTTCGAACGTCTCTGCATGGTCATCCAGGGGAAGAAGTCAAACTATGACACCGATATCTTTCTGCCGATTATCAGCGGCACTGCATCGGTAACAGGCAAATCATACGGAAAAGAGGAGAGGTGGGACATAGCTCACCGTGTCATTGCCGATCATCTCAGGACAGTGGCCTTTTCCATAGCCGACGGCCAGATGCCTTCGAACAACAGGGCAGGCTATGTGATAAGAAGGATTCTGCGGAGAGCGGTGCGGTACGGTTATACCTCGCTTGAGATGAGCGAACCATTTATCTATAAGCTCGTCCCTGAGCTGATCTCGGTCATGGGGAGGCACTATCCCGAGCTGACGGCACAGCAGGAGATAATTTCAAGGGTCATTTTCGAGGAGGAACAGGCTTTCCTCAAGACACTGGGCAAAGGGCTGAAGATGATAGAGCGGCAGGTGGCAGCACTGAAAAATGAAGGGAAGGATCTCTTCCCGGGAAGCGATGCCTTTGAGTTATTTGACACGTACGGGTTTCCGGTCGATCTTACTCAGCTCATCCTCCGTGAAAACAGCATGAGACTGGACATTGATGAATACAATCGTGAGCTGAGCGCACAGAAGGTGCGTTCACGGGATGATGCCACCATCACAGCCGGTGACTGGACAGTGGTCCATGACGCCGACACGACTGTTTTCACCGGTTATGACCGCACTGAGGAGACGGTACATATAGCGCGGTACAGAAAGGTGAACGTCAGGGGTAAGGAGGTGGTCCACCTCGTTTTTGACAGAACCCCCTTCTATGCCGAGTCAGGAGGACAGGTCGGAGATAAGGGACACATCTCTTCCGGCGTCGAAGTGATAGTTATTACCGACACCATCAAGGAGAATAACCTCACCATACATATCGCGGAGAAGGTTCCTTCAGAGCCATCAAGGATATTTACCGCCGTGGTTGACCATGCAGCAAGGCACCAGACCGCCAATAATCATACAGCCACTCACCTGATGCATCATGCCCTCAGACATATTCTCGGGAAGCATGTGGAACAGAAAGGGTCCCTGGTGACGCCGGATAAACTGAGGTTCGACTTCAGCCACTTCAGCCAGGTGACACCGGGAGAGATAGCCGCTGTAGAGCAGATGGTCAATGATATGATAATGAAAAACATCCCGTCAGAAGTAGTTGACGAGACACCCATGGAAGAGGCTCTGGCAATGGGGGCCATGGCTCTCTTCGGTGAGAAATACGGTGAAAAGGTCAGGGTGGTCTCATTCGGCGAATCGGTAGAGCTGTGCGGTGGAACACATGTTGAAAATACATCTTCAATTGGGCTCTTCAAGATCATCTCCGAAGGTGCCGTTGCAGCCGGTGTAAGGCGTATCGAGGCGGTGACGGGGCGCGGAGCGCTGGCATACATCAATGACAGGCTGAAGACACTCGAGGAGATCACCGTTATGCTCAGGAGTACCGGTAACCCTGCCGCCAACGTTTCAAAGCTCATCGCTGAGAACGGAGCTCTGAGGCATACCATCGAAAAGATGGAAGGAGCAGCCGCTGCCTCGTCACGACGAGAACTGGAACAGAATGCAGTTGCCCTCGATGCCTGCAATCTTTACTCGGGGGTGGTGCCGGATGTATCGGCAGAGACACTTAAGAATATTGCACACCAGCTAAGACAGTCAGACGGCAGGTGTGCAGTAATCATAGGCTCTGAGAATGACGGGAAAGCATCGTTGCTGGTATGTTTCGGGGATGAGGTCGTCAAAACAACCTCGCTTAATGCGGTCGATATTATCAAGTCGGCAGCCCCGGAGATAAACGGAGGGGGAGGCGGTCAGCCTTTCCTTGCGACTGCCGGCGGGAAAAAGCCCGAAGGGCTCAGGAACGCCATTGGTAAAGCCGTCGCCCTGGTCACAGACCGGGCAGGCAATGTCAAAAAATGACCGGTCGAAATTACAGTCTCCGTTAGAAATTTATTTTAAGCTTAAGATCAGGCGTTTATGTCATCACTGAAATGATTGACTTAATGCTTGTTTTATTTGTTCGAATTTCTTACTCTTGTATTTCAAACCCTAAAAAGAGATACATGGAAGTTACGAGAACCTTTGATCTGATAGACTGGAGTTGTAAAGTTTACCCCCGCGAAGTGATGTTTGGAGGAAAACATGACAATGAGTGGGTCACCTATTCAACGGAAGCAGTAAGGGAGCTGACTGACCTGTTCAGTTATGGGCTCCTGTCTCTCGGCTACAAAAAGGGAGACCACATAGCAACTATAACGCCCAACAAGGCTGAATGGAATATTGCTGACCATGGCATCTCTCAGGCCGGGATGATACATGTGCCGGTCTATCCGACCATAGGGCAGGATGAGTACGAATTCATCCTTGACCATTCGGAAGCTAAGGCCGTAATTGTCGGGAACAAACAGGTGCATGCCAAGATTGCACCCATCCTGCCAAAGATAAAGGCTGTAAGAGAGGTTTTCTCCTTCGACCCTGTTGACGGGATGAGGACCATTGATGATATAATCGAGGAGGGGAGGAAGAACAAGCAGATGTTTATGACAGAACTCAATGCCATAAAGGATTCGATTAAGCCTTCCGATATGTGTACCATCATTTACACGTCAGGCACAACAGGCAATTCAAAGGGGGTAATGCTCTCACATCATAACCTCGTCAGCAATGCCATCGCAACCAGTACTGCACATGATTTCGGCATTGGTTACAGGGCTCTCAGTTTCCTCCCTCTGTGCCATGTATATGAGCGCATGATGAATTATCATCTGCAGTATAAGGGCACAAGCATCTATTATCTTGAGAACATGGCGGTCATCGCTGACACCATGAAGGATATCAAGCCTCATATTGCCACCACGGTACCGCGGCTGCTTGAAAAGATCTATGACAATATCATCAACAAGGGAAAGAACCTGCCCTGGATCAAGAAACAGATCTTCTTCTGGGCTGTAAACCTGGGGCTCAAATACAGGCTTACCGGCAACAGCGCGTTTTACAGGTTCAGGCTTGGCATTGCCCGCAAGCTGATCTTCAGGAAGTGGCAGGAAGCCCTTGGTGGCGAGCTGCGCGTACTCGTATCCGGCGGGGCGGCGCTGCAGTCACGCCTCGAACGCATCTTCTGGGCTGCCGACATCCCTGTGCTTCAGGGCTATGGCCTGACTGAAACATCACCCGTCATAGCTGTCAATCCGCTCAGAATACCTGATATCAAATTTGAAACTGTCGGTCCGGTTGTCGAAAACGTAAAGGTAAAGATTGCCGATGACGGCGAGATCCTCAGCAAGGGTCCGAACCTCATGCTGGGCTATTTCAAGGCTCCTGAGCTCACGGCTGAGGTGATTGACAGTGAGGGGTGGTTCCATACCGGTGACATCGGTCGCATTGAAGATGGCAGATTCCTTCGTATAACCGACCGCAAAAAGGAGATGTTCAAGCTCTCTGCAGGTAAATATATCGCTCCTCAGGTCATTGAAAACAGGCTTAAGGAATCGTTGTTCATCGAACAGGCAATGGTCATCGGCGAGAACGAAAAATTTGCCAGTGCCCTTATCTCTCCAAACTTCACATTCCTTCATGACTGGTGCTCGATCCACAAAATTCAGTTCCGCGATAACGCCGAGCTGATAGAGATACCGGAAGTGATCGAAAGGTTTGGCCGCGAGGTGCGTGAACTGAATAAAAGCATGGGCGAGTTCGAGCAGATTAAACGGTTCAGGCTCGTAACCGAAGAGTGGACACCCCAGTCAGGAGAGCTCTCTCCCACCCTCAAGCTCAGGAGAAATATATTGACTGAGCGTTATAAGCCCATTATCAATGAGATATACTCCGTAAAGGAGAAAGATAATCCCGTTGGCAAAGTCATCAGCCGCATCAGAAACGGCGTTCTTAGGAACATGCCCAAATTCTGACGGTGCCGGGTATCTGATAGGGAGGTTATGCCTGCGTTGCGTAACCTCCTTATTATTTTTTACCTTTGCCTTTCGTTATGCGATCGCTGAAACATATAACCGTTGCACTTCTGGCGCTGATAATCATGCTGTCAGCCTTCTCCTGTTCTGACAAGGCCTGTTATGAAGAGATGGATCCTTTGTTGTATACCTCACTTCTCGAAAGCGGCACGGGTGATTCAAAGAAAGCTGACTCAGTAAGAGTTATTGCTGCCACACCATCGGGTCAGGTAACTCTCTTTAAGCAGAATGCCGTTACCTTTTTTACTCTGCCTCTTGATCCTGCAAATGATCTGTCTGAATTTTATGTAATTGTCAACGGCGTCTCTGATACTGCAGTGCTAACCTATACTCGCCGTCCTCATCTTGTTTCGGCTGAATGCGGGTATACATTCCTTAGTGATTTAACCGGGCTGAGGACAACGCATAATATAATTGACACACTTATAATTGAAAACAAAAGCGTCAGCCTCGATGGCGAAAAGAACCTGCGTCTGTTTTATTAGCCTGATGATTTTACTCGGCGGCAGGGTTGGGGCACAGGATACTGTCACCGTACCGCTTAATATACGGGCAGGCTTTGACATTTCAGGCCCGGTAATGCATCTGATTGGAAGTGACCTGACAAGCTACGGCGCCATGGCTTCATTAGATATCAATGAACAGTATTCTGCAAGCCTGAGGTTGAGGTACAGCTCCTACTCAATATCTGAATTTAACTATGACTTTAAAAGCAGCGGTGTCAGTGCAGTTATCAGCGGTGATTACAACTTTCTGAAGCCAAAAGTATCAGCCGGAAAGTACTTCACCGGCATAGGTCTCGGATACGGGATCAGCTTCTACAGCCAGGAGGCCTCCCGGATTGAATACACAAACCCATGGGGAACAGGGACAGATTCCTTTTCTCTATCCCGCCATACAGGTCATTTCATAGAGGTAACACCCGGAGTACGGACAGAACTATTCCCGGGAGTATCAATAGGATGGAATCTCGTGCTGAGGATGCTTATCAGCTCAGGAGCAGGACGTGATATAAAACCGGTTTGGATGCCGGGTTTTGGTGACGCTACTTCAAGAATGTCAACCGGAGCAGAGTATTATGTCTCCATTACCATACCTTATAAGAAGATCAGGGTGGCAATCAAACCAAAGAAGGAATTGACTGATGATGAAGGGGAGGAAAACCCTGAGAGTGAGCCCTCTGGTTCATCCTTCGCTCCCGGCAGCCGGCTTTAGCCTGCTGCTTCTGCTGAATATCCACAATCCGGCAAAAGTCAGCAATCCGTTCAGCAGCAGCAACTCAAAGCCGAATTTGTACCCATTGAAGAGCTCTTCTGAATAGAGACTCAAAAAATAACATGTGACAGGAGAAATGACTGCAATGAAAGGTGTTGCCATGTCATAGACTGTTCTCCTTGTGAACAGCCCAAAGCTATATAGGCCGAGGAGCGGTCCGTAGGTATAGCCGGCGATGGTGAACAGTTTGTCAATAATAGCCTCATTATTCAACTGCCTGAAAATCATTATGCATAAGAAAAACAGGAGGGCAATAGATATATGTACAATATACCTTATCACTGTCTTCCTTCCCTCACTGATACCCGTTCTCTTCTCGAGCCCCAGGAAGTCTATGCTGAAGGATGTGGTAAGCGATGTAAGGGCTCCGTCGGCACT
>JALOMM010000081.1 GCA_025455535.1 Bacteroidales bacterium
AGGCAGCAATGAGATTAATTCCGCTTTTATGTATTCCCGGAGTGATAACTTCATGCCAGGTCAGAAAGCATGAACAGCCGAATATCGTTTTCATAATGACTGATGACCACGGATACCAGGCAATAAGTGCTTACGGGGGTACGTTGAACAGCACCCCTGCTCTCGACCGGATAGCCGGGGAGGGTGTCATCTTTCGCAACAGCTTTGTCTGCAACTCAATATCCGCACCCAGCAGGGCTGCACTCCTGACAGGCAAGCACAGCCATGCCAACGGTCATACTGACAACAGGCACCGGTTTGACAGCTCGCAGGTCACCTTCCCCAAGCTCCTCCGTGAAGCAGGATACCAGACAGCCGTGATCGGCAAATGGCATTTGCAGAGCGAACCGACTGGATTTGACTACTGGAACATACTTCCCGGGCAGGGGAGCTATTACAATCCTGATTTCATTGAGATGGGCCGCAGGTACCGCCAGGAGGGATATGCCACCACACTGATCACAGACATGGCTATTGAATGGATCCGTGACAGGGATAAGAGCAAGCCATTCTGCATACTGGTGCATCACAAGGCTCCACACCGCAACTGGATGCCTGACACAATTGATTTTGATCTCTTCGACGATCCGGATTTCACGGTCCCCGGTAATTTCTTCGATACCTACGAGGGAAGGAGAGGAGCTGAGATGCAGAAGATGAGCATATTCAAAGACATGCGCATGGCATCTGACCTGAAGATCACAGGTACTGACGGAGACAGTATAACACAATCTGAAAGAGACTATATTTCTTACCTTGAGAACAGACTTACACCTCAGCAATACAGGGCCTGGCAAAATGAATTTGAGCCACTCAGCAGAGACTACAACGCTCATCCTCTTACCGGAGACTCACTGGCTGTTTACAAGCTGAACAGGTATCTTGCTGACTACCTGAGAACTATCCAGTCGGTCGACCGCAATACGGGGCGATTGCTTGATTTTATCGATTCTGCCGGACTGAGAGACAATACCATTATTGTCTATACTTCTGACCAGGGTTTTTATCTTGGAGAACACGGGTGGTTCGACAAGAGGTTCATGTACGAGGAGTCATTCCGTACCCCTCTGATGATGAGGCTTCCGCAGGGCTTCGAGGCAAAGGGAGACATAGGTGAGATGGTTCAGAACATAGACCTGGCCCCCACCTTTCTCGAGCTGGCAGGCGTCAGCCCCCCGGATGACATGCAGGGTATGTCAATGGTCCCGCTGCTGAAGGGGCCGGCAGTGAAGAAATGGCGCGACGCTCTCTATTATCACTATTATGAATACCCAGGGGAGCATGATACCAGACCCCATTACGGAGTAAGGACTGACAGGTATAAGCTGATACATTTCTACGGCGAAACAGATCACTGGGAGCTTTATGACCTGGAAGCGGATCAGCATGAAATGAAGAATCTGATAGATGATCCTTCATATGACAGGGTCGAAGAGAGCCTGAGGAAGCGACTTAAAGAACTGCGTACGTCGTATAGGGTGCCTGACGAGGCGACGGCCTTCTCCGCCGGCAATAACTGACAGTCATCAATTAATCATTACACTTGCAAATAGCAGTATAAATCAGACGAGATGAAGAAGGATACAGTCAACAGGCGGGATTTTATCCGCAGGAGTGCAGCGGCAGGGCTGGCGCTGACAATTGTGCCGCGTCATGTGCTTGGCGGGAGGGGTTATACTCCTCCAAGTGATCAACTGACAAAGGGGATCATCGGTGTCGGCGGCATGGGGCTGGGTCACTTTGCCTACGAAAATACCCGCCTCCTGGCCGTTTGCGACGTCGATTCGAACCATCTGAACCATGCTCTCGGCATTGCAGGGAAGGGGGTAACAGGATATCACGATTTCAGGGAGCTTATCGCAAGACCCGACATTGATATTGTGCATATCGCCACACCCCCCCACTGGCATGGCATAATGTCAAGGATGGCTGCGGATGCAGGTAAGGATATATGGTGTGAAAAGCCGATGACCAGGACAATAGGTGAGGGGAAGAAAGTAGTCGAGGCTGTCAGGGCAAACGGAAGGGTTTTCAGGCTGAACACCTGGTTCAGGTTCAGGAGTCAGTTTTACGGACTGGGGACCACCGTCAGACCACTCAAAAAGATTGTCAGCAGCGGTCTGCTGGGATGGCCGCTGAAAGTAACAATAAGCGGCGTGACAGGGTATGACTGGAAGTTCTACTGGAGCGGTGAGACAAACCTGAAGCCAATGACTCCGCCGGCTGAGCTCGACTATGACTTGTGGCTCGGGCCGGCACCACGCAAGCCATATAATCCGGAGCGGGTCCATTCGAAGTTCAGGGGGTACTGGGATTATGACGGAGGCGGCCTTGGCGATATGGGACAGCATTATATTGACCCGGTTCAGTATTTCCTTGGCAAGGATGATACGAGCCCGGTATCGGTTGAGATTGATGCACCGCAGCAGCACTATGATGCCGTGGGCTCATGGAGAAGGATTACCTATACGTATGAGGACGGATGCCAGATCATACTCGACGGGGAAAACCGAGACAAGGAAGCAGCCTATATTGAGGGTCCCTACGGAAAGATATTCAAAGGATTCGTGTCTGACATACCCAACCTGGCAGACATCGTCGATTCTCTACCTGATCCGGAACCTGAGATAACCCTCTTTACCGAGTCAGTCAGGACCAGACGTCCTTTTGCCCTTAACGAGATGAACGGCCATCGCTCGTGTACGATAGTCAACATGGGTGTCGTTGCGCTGCGCCTCGGACGCAACCTGCGGTTCGACCCTGTGAAGCAGGTGTTTATCGACGATGATGGGGCCAATGCATTAATAGATCAGCCAATGAGAGGTGAATGGCACTTCTGAAATTTAAATCCAGGTCACGACATGAAAAGACATATATTCATTCTATCCGTAATCGCAGCGTTGCTGCTCACCACCTCATTGAGGTCGCAGGATATCAGGACCATTGAGGAAGGTGTTGCCGGACTGCTTGCTAGGCTCCCGGCTGACAACCAGGATCTTGCCGGCAGTTTAATGGAGGAGATGTACTCCCTGGGAGAAGAGGGCAGATCGCTTATCTGCAGCATGGTAGTCCCCGCCGGCACCGGTGATGATACCAAAGCACGTTATGCAATTTCTTCCCTTACGTTTCATCTGTCAGGAGATGACAAGCCTGACAGGAAGGCCGAATGGGAGAGGCAATGCCTTGCATCTATGAAGAAAGCGTACCATGAAGAGGTAAGGACTTTTTTTATCAGGCAGCTCAATCTTGTCGGTTCAGCGGTGGCGGCGGAGGCACTGGCTGATTTCGTAAACGATTCTGTTTCATGCGATGATGCGGTTATTGCACTTCAGTTTATTGGCGGCGAAGAGGCAGTAATGATCATGGCCTCGGCGCTTGCCTCTGATGTATCACCCTGTGCGGCACAGATAATGGTTGCTCTAGCTGACATGAAGTATACCGGAGCAGTAAAGGATTACATCAGGTGGTATGAGAAGGGCAGTCAGGCAGAGAAGTCTGCTGCTCTTTATGCGCTTGCTTCTGCAGCTGATCCGGCTGCACTGCCTGTGCTGACCGGGGCATCAGAAAACGCCGGTTACATGTGGGAGCCTACGGGTGCAGTGCAGGCTTTGCTGCTCTATGCAAAAAACATCGGGCTCGCAGGAGATGTGAAAGGGATGGAAAAAATCACCGGTAAGGTAATGGGCAGGAGCACCACATCTGAGACTTCGGCTCAGCGCCTGGCAGCAATGAGTGTGACAGTGGCCGTAAAAGGGAAGGATGCCCTTCCAGTGTTGCTGGAGGCAGCCGATGACCCTGATATTGTAATACGCGGGGGAGCCCTGAGGCTGACAAATTCGCTCCCCGGATCAGACGTAACCAGGAAGTGGATCGGAAGGATTGATAAGGTTCATGACGAGGCTAAGGCGGAGATACTGTTCATGCTGGGGGAGAGAGGTGATGCCCTCGCTGTTCCTCTGATGCTGGAGACTCTGGGCAGCGATTCGCCTGACCTTGCCCGCGAGGCTGCCGGCGCCCTGGCAAAACTGGAGGGAGCAATGGCTGTTGATCCCCTCCTTGACTGGATACTGAAGAGTGACAGTGAAGATGGACACACGGCAGCAGCAAACGCTCTCATCACAGTGCTTGACAGCACAAGTATTGATAGGGTTGCCGGGCGACTCCCGCAATCAGCAGGTCATTCGACAGTTACATTGATCCGGCTTCTGGCCTGGTCAGGGAATGATGAGTATTTCACTACCGTAATGTCATATGTAAACTCAACGGATCCGGGTATCAGGGCTACTGCCATAACCTCACTGGCCAGACTCTCCTCATATGATGATCAGGGAGCCCTGATGAAGCTGCTTGAAACACTTGCCGATAAGAATGAAATTGAAGAGGTACAAAGGGCTCTTGCTGCTGCGGCGTTACAGTCACCTGATCCTCAGAAGCGGTCTGACGTGATACTTGCGTCTTATGACAACAGTAAAATCAAGATGAGACTCGTTCCTGTCCTGGCGGTGACAGGAGGTGAGGCTGCCGCGAAAACGGTTTTTAAGGAGTTTGAGGCCGGAAATGCGGAGACACGCGATGTGTGCTTTGACGCCCTGGCTCACTGGACCGATCATACTGCTCTGCCGGCGCTGTATGAAATTACTGCTTCGGGAAACAAAACCTTCAGCCGTCCTGCATTTGATGCCTATCTGCGGAGTCTTAATACAGCCAGGCTCGATCCTGAACGAAAGTTACAGCTCATAAAAGATATAGCTCCCTATGCTCTTGCTCCGGACACAAGAAGCGAACTCATTCTGCTTGCCGGAACACTCAACACGCGTCAGGCTGCGCAATACATATCCTCTTTCATGACAGATGATTCCGAGGAGGTACGCAAAACTGCACAAGAGGCACTTGCAGGTATCAAACTGCCCGATGAATAGAAATCTGCCTCACATGTTGATGTAGCAGGTTTTATCAACTAATTATCAACACCGGTCAAAATGGCCATGGCTTTTCTTGGCAGGGAGGATAAAAAGAGCCATTTTTGAAAGTCAGAATAGTTTAATAATTCCTGATTGCGGATTCAGGGCTGAGTTTAATGATGAAGATACTCATTTGTGAAGATAATCAGCTGGCTTCAAAAGCCATGTCAGTTGTCCTTGATCGTGAAGGATATGAGACCGTAATTGCATCGGACGGCAACAGCGCACTTGATATTCTCCGTAATAATGAATTCAGCCTTGTCATTATAGATATACATCTGCCTTATCACAGCGGGCTTGAGGTCATAAGATTTCTGCGTACCGATCTTAAGAAGAAGACCCCTGTCCTTATTGTAACGGCGTTCAGTGATCCCCAGATGCAGCGCCAGGCCAATGAAATGAAGGTAAGCGGATATATCACCAAGCCATTTAACCCTGATGATCTGATCATGAAGATCAGGTCTTTAATTAAGGAATGAATCATGCACGTGAGCCGGTGCCTGACAATAATCTTTATCATAGTTGCCTCAGCGGCAGCCTTCGGAACACTGTCGGCCCAGGAGGAGGCTTCTCCGGAAGCTGAATATGCAAGGGTCAGGTCATTGGCTCTTGACGGAAAATATCCGGAGGCGGAGCCGGCCGCCAGGGAACTGGTAAAAGCATACCCTCTTTACGGTGACGCCCGCATTTTGTTAGGCCGCATACTTGCATGGCAGGGCCATTATGACGAGGCGGAGGCTGTGATTGATACCCTGCTCCTCACAGAACCGGACAACGGTGATGCGATAGAGGCAATCGGTGACATCAGAAGGTGGTCACGCGACAGGACCCAGCAGGATACCCCTCCAACAGATGTAAGAGCCGGTTACTTCTTTGATACGTTTTCTGAACCCTATGACCGCTTCTGGCAGGTATTCAGCCTTGGTGCCGGTCACAGATTCGGATGGGGCACGGCCGTTGCAACGGTGAATGCAGGAAACATTTACCTGGGGCCGCCTGAGGAGACACGTGATAATGATATTCAGTTCGCAGCCGAAGCATGGCCACAGCTGTCATCGAAGAATTACGCCTATGTTGCATATGCCTTCAGCCCGGGACAGTGGTTCCCGAAGCACAGGGCCGCACTGGAGGTATGGCAGACGCTGCCGGCAGGATGGGCTATCTCGGCAGGCATAAACTATTATTACTTTGACCAGAACACCTTCATCGCAACATTATCAGCAGAAAAGTATATCGGAGACTGGTGGTTCTCTGCCAGGGGTTATTTCCACTTCAAGGAGATGGGAGTGAGGACATCAGTATATCTTAACGCACGAAGGTATTTCAGCAGGACAGAGTACCTGCAGCTGACACTTGGTGCAGGTACGGCTCCCGATGAGCCCCTTGATATAATGACCGATCTTGAGAGGCAGAGCGCAACCAGCGTAAGACTCTCATATTTCAATCAGTTCACGTCACTGTGGGCATTCAGGGTGGGAGCGGGGTATTCATATGAGAAGTATGATGAGACAAATTACCGTACCAGGTTTGAGGGGGGGGTAAGCATCATCCGTGGCATTGGGAATACAAAATGAGACTT
>JALOMM010000082.1 GCA_025455535.1 Bacteroidales bacterium
CGGCCGTGGCCCTGAGGTCACGTATCTCCTTCTCATCGCCGGCGACAGAGTCGATGATCTCCTTTTTCAATGCGGCAGTACGATCGCGGAGGTCATCATTGGAGAGAGAGGAAAGCTGACTGAATTCGCTCTTTATCTTTCCGACATAGGGTTCTATCTCTTTTATATCGCGTTCGACTTTGTCGCCAAGGAAGAATGTGAGAACTTTGCTTACAATGCTCATTTAAAATCTCTTTTGAAAACTTTCGCAAAATTAGTTATTTTCCCGTTCGGAAGCACCTGTCATCAGGAGCCATTTTTGGGAATATCGCTGCAGTGACAAAAAAAGCTGACATGCTTCGAGGCATGCCAGCAGAAAATCATTCAATAATTATTAATACCCGATTATGCTTGCGCAGCAGTGTTTCTCAATGACATTATATCGCGGTCAAGGAAGTAGAGGCCTGCTTCACCGGCGAGCTCAAGCTTGTCAATGATAAGCTGAACGCTCTTCTCCTCTTCTACCTGTTCGTTAACAAACCACTGTATCCAGCTTGTTGTTGCGTAATCTTTCTCGCTGATAGCTACTGCGAGGACTTCATTTATGCTCCCGGTAATAAACTGTTCGTGCTTCATCACCTCCTTGAACATCTCCTTGATCCCCTTGTATTTCACCGGAGGTTGCTTAAAGGCAGGAACGACGGCAGAGCCGCCACGCTCAGTAACATACTTGATAAACTTGAGCATGTGCATTCTCTCTTCGTCAGCCTGTACATAGAGCCATTCACTCATGCCGGCCATTCCCTTGCTCTCTGCCCATGCAGCCATGGCCAGGTAGAGGTTTGATGAATAACCTTCTCTTTCGATCTGCCTGTTGCAGAATTCTTCAACTTTCTTTGTCAACATATCTGTTAGTTTTATTTGGTTCCTGTTTTATCGATTAACAAATTGAAATGGCGAATGTTTACCCCAGAATCTCTTTTACCTTCTGAACCAGTTCCGATGGAAGGAAAGGTTTTGAAAAGACATGATCTGCTCCCAGCTTATGTGCTATGAGGAGGTAGCTGCCGGGCCCTGCCTTGCCTCCCCCGCTTATTGCGATAAGTTTTGTCGAGGGTTTGATCTCCTTGATTTTCATGATTACCATCAGGCCATCCTCCTCAGGCATGAGCAGGTCAGTGATCACCAGGTCAATCACCGACGGGCGGAACTTGGCAAGCGCTTCTCTTCCGTCACAGGCGGTAATGACTGTATATCTCCTTTTTTCAAGGGCCTCCCTGAGCATCTCACGCAGGGAAGGATCATCTTCGACCACCATCACACCTGCCATAATCTATGACGTTTTGTTTATCATGCCATCAATTGAATAAATGATCTCTTTCAGCGATGCCGGCTTGAAGAGATTTGATTTTATCAAGCCCGAAGTTAATTCTTTTTCTGCAGCGAGCCAAACGTCAAAGTCTGATATCATCAGCACCGGTCTCTCAACCCCGTGGTGTGCCAGTGAATATATTATGTCTGCTGCAGGCAGGGAGGGGGAATTATCGGTCACAATGATTACCTCTGCCCTGCCGGCCTCAGATATCCAGTCACCTGAAGGGTCTGATGAGCTGACGCCGTACCCGCTGGCTGAGAGGGCCATGGCAATAAGCCTCGACTCACTGTCTGATCCGGGGATTATCATTACCTCAGCCCTGGATGCTTTGGCCGGGATCGCTTCAGCGAGAGCTCCCGTGGCCGGAATAAGTATGTCAATGACTGTTCCTTCATCCGCCTTTGAAGAGACATTGATATCGCCATCTATTTCAGAGATAATTCCGTAGACTACTGAGAGGCCCAGCCCTGTTCCCTTACCCTGTTTCCCCGCTGTAAAGAACGGCTCAAATATCCTGCCTGCTGTCTTTTCATCCATCCCCTTGCCTGTATCTGCAAACCTTATAAGGGCGTACTCTCCTTCCGGCAGCCGACCCTGTTTGTCACAGTGCCTCGAGTCAAGGGTAATTGTCAGCTTTCCGCCTTTGTCCTCCATCGCCTGGATGGCATTGCGTGCAAGATTGATGAAGACCCTGTACAGCTGAGTCGGATCAGCCGATACCATCAGGTCCGGAGATACCAGTACCTCGATGACATCGATGCCCGGCGGCAAGACCGGTTTCAAAGAGCCCGTTGTCTCTGAAATTATGTCTCTCACGCGTACGCTGATCCGTTCCTGCCCTGCATGGCGGCTGAATGCCAGAATCTGATTTGTGAGCGATCTGGCCCTTCCCGCTGCCTGGAGTATCCTCCATATATTATTATATGCCTCAGACGACTTGTCGAGTGTCTCGAGGGAGAGTTCGCTGTAACCGTATATTGTGGTAAGTATGGTATTGAAGTCGTGGGCAATGCCTCCGGCGAGCATGCCAATGGTGTCGAGCTTCTGAGCCTGAAGCAGCCTCTTTTCAAGGTCTGCCTCCCTGGTAAAGTCCTCCATAGCTCCGTCAATATAGATCGGGTTTCCGGAGCCGTCCCTGACAGTAAAGGCATTTATGCGGCATATAATCATTGTGCCGTCATAAGCCTTCAGTTCCAGGCGGCCGAAAGATGCTATCCCCTCGCTATGCAACTTCGACAGGTGAATGTCAAACAACTCCGGGTCCTTATAGAATTCCCTCATTGATCTTCCGATGACCTCATTTTCGTTTTCGACCCCGATAATGCGCAGGAATGCCTTGTTTACATGCAGCATTACACCGTCATTATCAAACCTGAAGAAACCGATAGGAAGGTTCGACTCAAGGTTCCGGAACTCCCATTCTATCTCCGAGGCAGCCTGTTCCTTAAGCTTAATCTCGGTTATGTCAAACGTCTCTGCCAGGACGTGTGTCACTTCCTCCCTGTCATTTCTGACCGGTCTGAGAACCACTTCGTAATACCTCCTTCCCCATGCCGGCGTCTCGAAAAATGCCTGGTAGAACACCACCCTGCCGGTGAAACAGTGGTCGATATTTCCTTTGATGTTTTTATTGAAATTATCTCTTCCCCACACCTCCTCCAGTTTCCTGCCGACAACCGACTCAGCCTCCCTGTTGTGATTCAGGCAAAAGGTTCTGTTGACCTTTTCATACACATAATCACGGTTAATGATTGTGATCATTGACCTGGAACTGTCAATGATCTGCTCGGCAAAGAAAAGGTCACGGTCGGTACGGGAGGATTTTGATCTCTTTGCCACAGATTCAGGGCGGTTTGTCTTTCCGGAGTCGGGGTGTGGCATGGGGTGTCTCTTATTCAAAATCGAGATTGAATGTTTTCTTCAGCTCTCTGAGGGCCGGGTTTTTGGAAGCCAGATGGTTGAACTTCTGGTCTACCGAATAGAGGATGTCACCTCTCTCGGTTGCCTCAACGGTGGTCTGAAGTTTGAGTGAGCTGTTGACGAGCGTATCACGCAGATGGTTCTCCAGCCTGGCTTTGAAGTTATGGTCAAAAGCCTCTTTGAGTGCTGAGTTGTCAAGCCTGAGGATGACAGTCTTATCAGGAAGGAGTTCCGGGGTCACGGCTGAAAGGGTAACCGCGATGCGCGGACTCTCCTCCTTTATTGCTGCGGCAAATGAGTTCCAGGCGTTATGCAGCTCCTCCGCGGTAAAATCATTTGCGGCCGGCTCCCTGATGACCGGAGCCTCAGGCTCACCCACACTGCTGACACCTGTTTTTGTTTCGGCAACAATATTCTTTATGGATATCTTCTTCGCGATGCCATCTCCCGGGGAAGCTTTTTTCTGTGTCGTCTCAACCCTTGTCTGTGTCTCAGATGCAGGCTGAAAAGCGGGTGACGGAGCAGAAGAGAGTGACTGTTTTAAGGGTATGTCAGCATCAACGGTTTGCTGCTCAGCTTTTTTTTTTGACTCCTCCGACGCTCTTTCACCTCCTATGTTGCACATGCGCATCAGGGCAAGCTCGACATGGAGACGCTGGTTCTTGCTCCCCTTGAATGTAAGCATGCACTGTGATCCTATCTCAAGTGCCTCATAGATGAACGGGAGAGGTGCGCTGACAGCCTGTTCCCGGTAACGCTGCCTGATCGAAGGCGAGGTCTCAAGAAGCCTGACCGTAGCCTCATCACGGCTGACGAGAAGATCCCTCAGATGATTACTGAGGCCAGCCATGAAGTTGTATCCGTCAAATCCCTTGTTCAGTATCTCGTTGAAAGTAAGCAGGACAGCGGTCACGCTTCCCGAGATGGCAGAGGCGGTGATTCTGAAATAGTACTCATAATCAAGTACATTGAGATTCGATATGACATCGCTGTACATGATCTTTTTACCGCTGAAGCTGACGATCTGGTCAAATATCGAAAGTGCGTCGCGCATTGCGCCGTCAGCTTTTGTGGCAATGACGTGCAGTGCCTCATGCTCCGCGCTGACACCCTCGTTGCCGGCTACCCAGCTCAGACGGTTCACTATATCATCGACATTGATCCTGTTGAAGTCAAAGATCTGGCATCTTGAAAGGATAGTCGGAATTATCTTGTGCTTCTCTGTGGTAGCAAGGATGAAAATGGCATGTGCCGGAGGTTCTTCGAGTGTCTTCAGAAAAGCGTTGAACGCTGATGCAGAGAGCATGTGAACCTCATCAATGATATAGACGCTGAACCTCCCTATCTGCGGAGGTATTCTCACCTGATCAGTCAGATTCCGGATGTCATCGACACTGTTGTTCGAGGCGCCGTCAAGCTCATGTATATTGAATGATGCCTGAGAGTTGAACGAGAGGCATGACTCGCATTTGTCACATGCCTCACCGTCAGGGCCTGTGGAAGAGCAGTTTATGGTCTTGGCAAATATCCTGGCACAGGTGGTCTTACCCACCCCGCGAGGTCCGCAGAAGAGGTAAGCCTGGGCCAGGTGATTGTTCCTGATGGCATTCTTAAGTGTTGTCGTGATCGTATCCTGTCCGACTACCATATCAAAAGTGGCAGGCCTGTATTTACGGGCAGAGACAATGAAGTTATCCATACTGAAATCAGCAGTGATTGTTAATTATCAGTCACAAATATAGTCAAATAGTTAAGGGAATATTTTTTTTTAAGATTTTATGTCTTACTTTTGCAACCCGATTTATTAACACAATTATAAACTAAAAAAGATGTTGAATCAGTACGAAACCGTTTTCATTGCAACTCCCGTTTTGTCTGAAAATCAGATGAAGGAAGCGGTCCAGAAATTCAAGAAGATCATCGCCGACAACAGTGGTGAGATCATTCATGAAGAGAACTGGGGCCTGAAGAAACTCGCCTATCCCATTCAGAAAAAATCGACAGGGTTTTATTACCTTATCGAGTTCAGGGGGCCGGGTGAGTTGATTGATAAGTTAGAAGTGCAGTACAGGAGGGATGAGAGGATCATCCGTTTCCTGACCTTCCGTATGGACAAGTATGCTGTTGAGTATGCTGAGAAAAAGAGAAAGATGAAAGAAACCGAAAAAATCAGGGAGGAATAATTATGGCACAGAATAATTCAGAGATCAGGTATCTGACACCACCTACAGTTGAGATCAAGAAGAAGAAATACTGCAGGTTCAAGAAGAACAAGATCAAATACATTGATTACAAGGATCCGGAATTCCTTAAGAAATTCCTCAATGAGCAGGGCAAGATACTGCCGCGCCGTATTACAGGTACATCACTGAAATACCAGAGAAGAGTTTCCAAGGCTATCAAGCGCTCACGCCACCTGGCTATGCTGCCTTACGTTGCTGATCTTTTAAAGTAGAGGAGGAAGAGACATGAAAATAATTCTCAAGCAGGATTTAGACAAGCTCGGTCAGAAAGATGATATTCTGACTGTCAAGACAGGTTACGCAAGGAATTACCTCATACCGAAAGGATTTGCCGTTCAGGCAACAGAGTCGGCTGTGAAAGTCCACAACGAGAACCTCAGGCAGAGAGCACACAAAGAGGAAAAGATAAGGAAAGAGGCTGAGGTGGTTGCAGGCAAACTCAACGGCGTCAGGCTTATAATAGGCGCCAAGACAAGCTCGGCCGGCAAGATCTTCGGTTCAGTCAATACCATTCAGATTGCTGAGGCACTGAAAGAACAAGGGTTTGACATTGACCGCAGGAATATAAACCTCGGTACCGAAGCGATAAAGGAAGTCGGAAATTACAAGGCCGTCATCAAACTTCACAGAGACGTCAAGGTTGATGTAGAGTTTGAGGTCAAGGGTGAATAAAAGGAAGCAAAATCCGGTAATGGTTAATTAGGAGGAGGGTCTGAGACCCTCCTCTTTTGTTTTATTTCGCTGCGACCGTCTCAATTTCAATCAGTGCTCCCAGGGGCAGCCCCTTGACTGCAAAGGCAGCCCTGGCAGGCTGATCGGAGGTGTAGAACTGAGCATACACCTCGTTCATCGCCTTGAAATCTGACATGTCTGAGAGCAGGCACGTTGACTTTACAACGTCATTCAGTGAGTACCCTGCCGCCGTAAGAATAGCTTTGATATTCTTCAGCGCCTGTGTGGTCTGTTCCGTAATGCCTCCTTCAACAATCTTACCTGTGGCCGGATCGATTGGTACCTGGCCGGAGATATAGAGTGTTCCGTTGACCTCCACTGCCTGGCTG
>JALOMM010000083.1 GCA_025455535.1 Bacteroidales bacterium
AATTGTGTTGGGTCATCTTTCATAAACGACTCATGCATGAACCCGGTGCCGGCATGAGTGCTTTTCAGCATCTTGAGCGATGCCACGACATCATAGTCGCTATTTGCCGTCAGGGCCTTCACCGTGATGGCGATAGGCCAGATGCGGTTGATGCCAGTATGGGGGCTCCCGACACCGTGCCCCATTATTCCGGAGAAATAGTAAGGGTTGCTACTGCTCAGGACAAAGCTCCTTGTCCTGAGGTAAAGCGGATCACTCCGGTCAATAGTGCCCAGATAAGGCATTGAGAGCAGGCTCGGGACATTGGCGTCGTCCATGAAATGATAATTGTGATATCCGTCGGTCTCATACGGGATGATCTCGCCGTGCTGCGGATGTGTCGCCCTGGCATATTTTGTCAGCGCTGCATCAACCTCATCTGCCAGTTTTATCGCATCACTGCTCAGGCTTCCGTCCTTCAGGACAGTGTCAGCTATCTCTGCAATCTGCCTCAGCGACCTGACTGCAAAATAGTTTGAGGGGATGAGAAACGGCCATGTGGTTGCATCATCTGACGGCCTGAAGATGGAAACGATGAGGCCCACGGGCACTATGGGATTGCCGTATCCGGCTCCGGCCACTGTGTCTGTCTGCCATCCGGTCACTCTCTGGAACTTGTAAGGCCCCGGACCATCCTTGCGCTGCTGCTCCCTGAAGGTGCGTATGACAACCCTCATCGCCTCAGTCCATGAGGCATCAAAGACAGAGGTGTCACCCGTGGCCTTCCAGTAGCCGTGTGCCAGCCTTACGGGATAACAGAGCGAATCAATCTCCCATTTTCTTTCATGAAGCTCAGGCTTCATCTCAGTGAGGTCATTCATCCATTCACTCTGGCCGGGACCGTCATTGAAGGCATTGGCATACGGATCAATGTGTATGCACTTCACCTGCCTGTTAATCACACCGGCTATAAGATCTTTCAGTTTGCCGTCTGATGCTGTCAGCGAGATATATGGCCACACCTGTGCCGTTGAATCGCGGAGCCACATGGCGTGAATATCTCCCGTGATGACAAAAGTGTCAGGCCTGCCCTCTTTTTCTGAGAAGTTGACGGTGGTGTCGAGTGTGTTGGGAAAACAGTTTTCGAACAGCCATGCCAGCTCTGTGTCACCCAGATATGACTTTACCTCTTTTATCGTATCTTCAACCGCCCTGCTCTGGAATTTCCGCTGCTTTGCGGGCGGCCTGTTGGAAATCCATTTCTCCTGCCTTAACCCGGCAAAGGCGGGTATGCCTGCTGTGACTGCTGCTCCTGCCACAATACTGTTTCTGATAAACCTGCGTCGTGATGCCATATATTCTTATTTCTTTACGCCTGGCTTGTTCCTGAGAGACACGTCCTTGACAAACATCTTACCCAGATCCCAGTCCTGCTCAAGTTCCCAGTTAATTTTAACATCCATCTCTCCGTTGTAATAAGTCACAGGCTCGGGGCCTCTTCTCAGGTTGAAGTCTCCTGTTGTCCAGGTGCCGTTACCGTCGAGATCGTAAATCGCCTTGAGCCTGTAGCGTCCCTTGTCAAGCAGCCCGAACCTGACCGTTCCGGGGCTTTTCAATGCAATCTCCCTTACCACCCTGTCTTTTTCGGCCACCAGCTGTATGATGACCGCACCCTCGTATCCGGTAAGATTTGCCGTAACACTTCCGTAGTCTTCTTCTGTGGCCACAGTAATCCTGTAGTTAACCGAGTCGGTCACATGACCGTAGATATCGGCAAATGACCCGCCAAGGCAGACAAGGGAGTAGCTTGCCCCCGGTTTCAGAGGTGTTGTCATCCGCAACCGCCTGATGTCCGAGCTGTCTTTCGCGAAAACAGGGATTAGCCTGGTCTGTACTGAGTCAATGATCTCTGTCAGGGTGATTTTCGAGGTATCAGAATCGCCCAGGGGGGTGCCGGAGATAAAGAGCGGCACCGTGCCCGGCCTGATCTTACCGGCAAGGTTTGTGTTCAGTACCAGGGCGGGCTTCCTTCCGGTGCCGCCTCTTGGTACCGGTGGTTTGACGAACCTCATATTTACCGTATCGGTACGCTGAATGATCACTCCCGTGCTGTCTGTGAAGGGAAAAGTCACGTATGCCTCGATAAGATCGAGGTCATAAACGGCAGGGTCTGTTATCCATACCATAAAAGTGTCGCGCCTGGCATTTGTCTGCATGAACCACGATTCCTCAGGAATTGCATTAAAAGTCACAGAGAACTGCGCCGAATCAGACGGAAGGGCAAGGCCAAACCCGAGCCCGCCGGCACTCTTGCGCTCAGTGAACTTCAGATATTGCTTCTTCGACTCAGGTACGAAAGCATAAAGACGATGGGTACCGAATGTAAAGATGTCGGGCTTTGTCGTCTCCGTTGCTGACGGTGGCCTGTACTTCAATGTGTCGGGTACAACGGCAAAATTATCTTCAGGGGTGATCTCGAGGATCGAATCGCAATAAGCAAATGTCTCATCGTCAAGATCATATAGCCTGTTGCCGTTCAGGTCTTTAACGGCATACAGCATGTAACGCCCAGGCTTTATGTTGCTTATCAGAAAACCTCCCGAGGGGTCGGGCCTGGAGATATATGCCGGAAGAACCTTGCGGGGAGCCGTATCCGACATGTTCGAGTACATCATGACCATTATCTCTTCTGCCGCCTCAAGATCAGAGGCATTGAACACGTTCCCTGTCAGCGACAGTGAATCAAGGACCGGACCGGTTGAAAAGACATACTGGTAGTTGTTGATGGGATTGTTTTCATTATTGTCACGGATGGCATCCTGAAAATAAAATGTGTATGTGGTGCTGTCGGCCAGCTCATCCTCCCATTCTACAACCAGGCTCTTTCCCTTAAGCCGCACCTCCGGCTTGTTTTTCATCGGAGGGGAAACCATGAACTTGTCATTGATCTTGTCAAGAATGACATATTCATCAAATGTCACTGAGAAGGTCTTGCCGGTGAACATTACGGTTCCGTTTTCAGGCACGCTTTTGAGTATCACCGGCGGATCTTCATCCTTCGGCCCTCCTGATGGAGAGCTGATCTTGGCACATGATGCGATGAGCAGTATGGCCGAAAGGGCAAAAGCCCGGCTGCCTGTTATGTATCTCAGGTAATCCATTGTTTACAAACTTACATCAAATTTTGTTACGTAAATTATTGACGCCGTCACACTCTCCCGTCTCTTTTTTACTTAATTTTGAGCATCAAACAGACTACAGATGACACTTCAGATCATTCCATGGAATGTTGATCCCGAGATTTTCAGGATAGGCAGCTTCGCAGTAAGGTGGTACGGCCTTTTATTTGCATCAGGGTTTGTATTCGGCTACTACATCATGAAAAAGATCTTCGTCAATGAAGGTCTTGGCGAAAACACACTTGACCGGCTCACGGTATATGTTGCCATTGGCACAATAGTGGGAGCAAGGCTGGGTCACTGCTTCTTCTATGAACCTGCATACTACCTTGCCCATCCGGGGGAGATACTGAAGGTATGGCATGGCGGACTCGCAAGCCACGGCGCTGCAATAGGTATACTTATTGCCCTTTGGTTCTTCGTCAGAAAAGAACGAAAACCATATATGTGGTCTATTGACCGTTTGGTCATTGTCGTAGCCCTGGCCGGAGCACTGATACGGCTGGGCAACCTGATGAACTCGGAAATATACGGTGTTGAAACCACTCTGCCATGGGGATTTGTCTTCCTGCGCAACGGGGAGAACGCACCTAAGCACCCGACACAGATATATGAGGCACTGGCCTACCTTGCAACATTTGTGATTCTCCTGCGGATATACTGGAATAAAAAGGGAAAACAGCGTACGGGACTGTTGTTCGGGCTGTTTCTGATATTTGTGTTCGCCTTCCGCTTCTTTGTGGAGTATGTCAAGGAAGACCAGGTGGCATTTGAATCAGCGATGAAGCTTAACATGGGTCAGATACTGAGTATCCCGTTTGTTGTCGCCGGAATAGTTATTCTAATCTGGTCTCTCAGGAAACCGGTACCGGCAGCAAGAAAATAAAGAGGCTACGGCCTCTTGTTGATCCCGTCAAAAATAAGGTTCAGGATTGCATTCAGGCGACTGTTAATGTCTAACTCACGCTTGCGCCAGAACAGCGGAACCTCCATACCTTTCAGCATTGTCTGTATCGCCAGGGCAGTGTACTCGCTGTCCCCCACATCAAAGATGCCCCTCCTGTTCCCCAGATAGAGAAGAAGACGAAGGATCGCCAGCTCCTCACGGTCATACCTGGCCCTTATCTTTTCAATGAACTCGTAATGATCAAGATTCTTGTCAAATACGGCATTATAGTAGTTCGATAGCTTCTCGAAAGCCCTCATCCTTACAAATATGTAGTTGCGGAGCTTGTCAGGCGGCGAGTCAGCCTCCTTCATGGCTGCCCTCAGCTGCGACCTGAGCTGATTGGCTTCATAAAGCACAACCGCCTCGAATATCTCCTCCTTGCTTCCGAAATAATAGTAGATCGAACTCTTCCCCTTTTTCAGCGCCCTGGATATCTCCTCCATGGTGGTCTTCCTGAAACCGTAATGGCTGAATATCCTGCTGGCCGTCAGGATGATCTTTGTCCTGTATTCTTCCTTGTTGATCATCAAATCTAAACTTATGCAAAGATAATCAATTATATCGAATTATGTAGACCAATCGGGTCGGAAATTCGAAAAGACTTTTCGGGGAAATATGTGGAAGGACTGATTGTCATAATCAGGTTAATTATTTATAATTTTGTGAATTAATTTTCTGTGAGAGCTTTTTTGATGAAGGTTGGGGAAAAGGAATTCAGAAGTATCTGGCAGGATGAGAGTGATCCGGCGACGGTCAATGTCATTGATCAGAGGAGGCTGCCATTCTCTTTTGAAGTATTGCCCCTCAGGAGCGTGAGCGATGTGTGCATGGCCATAAGCTGCATGGCAGTGCGTGGGGCGCCGCTGATAGGGGCAGCAGCAGCATGGGGAGTATGGTTCTCATTTCTTGAACACAAAGGCGATAAGAATATTTTCGGAGGCATTATGAAAGATGCCGCCAGGCTGAAGGGAGCCCGCCCCACTGCGGTAAACCTGGCCTGGGCCGTAGACCGGATGACAGAGGTATATGAAAAAACCGCTTCAGGAGAGGCCCTGCATGCAGCTGCAGCAGGACTGTGCGACGAGGAGGCTGAGAGGAGCAAAAGGATCGGTGAGTATGGCCTTGGGCTGATCGAAGAGATAAGCAGCAGGAAGGGTGGGCTGCCCGTAAACATCCTCACCCATTGCAATGCCGGCTGGCTGGCATGTGTCGATTACGGCACGGCCCTGGCGCCTGTCTATCTCGCCCACGACAAAGGATTAAGGGTACACGTATGGGTCGATGAGACCCGCCCCAGGAATCAGGGCGGCAGGCTGACGGCATGGGAGCTCTCAAACCACGGCGTGCCGTGCACGCTGGTGACCGACAATGCCGGGGGACATCTGATGCAGACCGGCATGGTCGATATCGTAATTGTCGGCTGCGACAGGGCAACGGCGTCAGGAGACGTGGCCAACAAGATAGGTACTTACCTCAAGGCGCTGGCGGCGCATGACAATGGCATACCGTTTTATTCGGCATTCCCGGTCTCGACATTTGACATGACCATCGACAGCCCGGGGCAGATAATGATTGAAGAACGCGACGGCGACGAGGTGAGGAAGACAGACGGGCTCGCGGTAAACAATTCAGGCAAGCGTCTACCCGCAGAGACGTTGCATGCAACGTCTCCTCAGGCGGATATACAATCGGTTTATATTTGTCAACCCGGTATCCCTGTTTCAAATTACGGTTTTGACGTGACCCCTGCACGGCTGATAACCGGACTGATAACCGACCGGGGCGTCTGCGCAGCAAACAAGGAATCAATTAAAAAAATTCTATCATAACCATATGGAAGGCATTGTCAAGTTCAACTGCTACTGGAGCCAGTCGGGCCCCGTGATAACCGACGATCAGTATGAAATTATCAACCACTGGAGAGATATTCTTTTCAACCTTGATCTTGTCGGGGCCTTCGAGAACGGAGTGGGGTTCGGCAACATCAGCATACGCATAGGCAGCTCGCCGCAGTTTATCATTACCGGTTCATCGACTGGCGATATCCCCGAGCTTGAGGCGGGACACTATGTCAAGGTGTCGTCATACAACATCGAAGACAATGCCGTCATGTGCAGCGGCCCGCTGAAGGCCTCGTCAGAGTCACTGACCCATGCAGCGATCTACATGGCAGACCCTGGTACGAACGCGGTGATACACGTCCACTCAATGAAACTTTGGGAGGAGCTTATGAATAATGTTCCCACCACAGACCCGGCGGTTGAATACGGAACACCTGCCATGGCGCGCGAGATGATACGCATCTTCAGCGAGCCGGAGGTGTTCGAGAAGCGTATCATTGTCATGGCCGGCGACAGAGGCGGGCTGATCACCTTCGGCACCGACCTGGATGAGGCAGGGGGGGTGTTGTTTGATTATAT
>JALOMM010000084.1 GCA_025455535.1 Bacteroidales bacterium
ATGATATTCAGCAGCTCCCTGTGAAGATTCTTCTGATTGAGGTCATTCTGAACAAGTTCCCTCACTATCTCCCGATCCATTATCAGGTTGGCGAGCGAGATGAAACGGACCTTAATGACAAGTTTTGCCAGCCTGTAGGTAACCCTGCTGGTCCTGTAACATACCACCTGCGGAACATCGAACAGGGCGGCTTCCAGGGTGGCAGTGCCTGATGCCACGAGGGCTGCCTCAGCCACAGAGAGTATTTCGTATGTGCGGTTGGTAATCACCTTCACAGGGATGGAACCCAGAACGCGCCTGTACAACTCCTCCGGCAGGTGCCCCATTGCAGCAATGACAAACTGATAGTCCGGCAGACTGCGCGCTACACTCACCATGGCCGGGAGTATATGTTTTATCTCCTGCTGCCTGCTGCCGGAGAGAAGTGCGATAACCGGCTTATCCTCAAGGCCCAGTGACGCCATCAGTGATTCAGGTGCAGGCGCTCCGGCACGGTAGGTCTCAATCTGGTCAATGAGCGGATTACCCAGGTAATGTGCCTCGCAACCGTGTCTTGTGAAGAAATCTGTTTCAAAGGGAAAGATTATATATAACCGGTCAGTAAAAGCCCTGATAAGCTTAACTCTGCCTTCGCGCCAGGCCCATAGCTTTGGAGCAATATAATAAAAAACCTTAAGTCCCAGGCCTTTAGCGTACCTCGCTATCCTGAGATTAAAACCCGGGTAGTCAATCAGGATGACTACATCAGGCATCATTTCCGCCAACTGTCTCCTGCAATCAGCAAAGTTAGCCCTCACCTTGCGTATGTTGACCAGCACCTCCCATGCTCCCATGAAAGCCGTTTCATTGTAGTGCTTGAGCAACACGGCCCCGGCATCCTTCATCATGTCGCCTCCCCAGCACGATATCTCAGCTGCAGGGTCAGCCCTGAACAGGTTCCTCACCAGGTTTGACCCGTGAAGGTCACCGGAGGGCTCGCCTGCAATGATGAAATACCTCATGTCAGAATAATTTGATGCCGAAGACAATAAATGCCCAGATGAAGGTAATCCCCAGCACTCCCTTTGATGCCCGAAGCATATCAAAGCGGTTGAAGAAAAGGAAGATCAGAATGTTGGAGAAGACTGCCACACTCATTACCTCAGTCGTTTTCCCTGTTTCGGCAACCCTTTCAAGATACTGTACCATCGGGAGTCCGTTACGGGTAAAAAGGAAGAAGATCAGGAACGCAATCACAGGCATTGCAATGCCGGATATGACACCTGTAATAACATTGTTGTAACGTTCGGTGATCCGCATCTCAGAATTTTGTCTTCAGGGTGTCGATAAAACCGTGGGCAGTCATGTCGGTCGTAACGGGTACCACTGACACGAACCCATTCTGAAGAGCCCACTCGTCAGTATCTTCCGCCTCAGGTTCATGGTTCCTGAAATAACCTGTCAGCCAGTAATAGGTCTTGCCCATCGGGTCTTTTCTCTTCTCAAACTCCTCCTGCCAGTTGCCTTTTGCCTGTCTCGCAACCCGTATCCCCTTTATCTCACCTGAGGGGAGAGCAGGTATATTGACATTAAGGCAGATGCCCTTTGGCAGAGGCTCCAGCAGAAGCATTCTGCATACCTTCCTGATATAATCTTCACATGCCGAAAAATCTGCCGTGGGAGAAAAGCTGTTCAGAGAGAATCCGACTGAAGTGATGCCATACAGACACCCCTCCAGTGCAGCTGCCATGGTACCTGAATAGAGAACGCTCGCCGAAGCGTTTGAGCCGTGATTGATACCTGAGACTATCAGATCAGGTATCCGTCCGAGGAGCTGGTTTATGGCCAGCTTAACTCCGTCAGTCGGGGTGCCGCTGCAGGCATATATCCGGTAACTGTCATCCTCTTCGAGCAGCTTGACCCTTATGGGCTCCTTTACCGTCAGCGCCTGTGACATGCCACTCCTGCTCTCGGTGGCTGAGATGACCACTACCTTGCCGAATTCCTTCATGATGCCGGTAAGGGTTTTTAATCCTGCTGCATACAAGCCGTCATCGTTGGTAATAAGTATCAGCTTGTCATTCTCTTCTATGATCATATGCCTCTCTGTTGAAGTGCAAAGATAACTATATTGCTCTTCTAATTTATGGCGCTTCACTGATGCCAATAACCTTTTTTGAGTTACTTTTGAACCTTATAAAAATCAAAATAATTATACGGGATGAAGATCTCTTACAACTGGCTCAGGGAGTATTTGAATTTCACTGCTGAAGCCGATGAGCTCTCGGCAATACTGACAAGCATAGGTCTTGAAGTTGAAGGTGTTGAAGAATGGGAATCGGTCAGGGGAGGCATGAAGGGGGTGATCATCGGGAGAGTTCTTACCTGCGAAAGGCATCCTGATGCTGACAGGCTCAGTGTCACCACGGTTGACACCGGGGGAGGCGAACCTCTTCACATCGTGTGCGGAGCGCCAAACGTTGCTGCCGGACAGGTGGTACCGGTAGCCACTGTCGGTACAATGGTCTTCAAAGGTGATGAACGGTTCGAGATCAAGCGCTCAAAGATCAGAGGACAACTCTCCGAGGGGATGATCTGTGCGGAGGATGAGCTGGGTATTGGGACTGACCATGAAGGTATCATAGTGCTCGATCCCTCGGCAAGGATAGGTTCTCCGGCAGCAGACTATTTCGGAGTGTCACACGATACCATCTTCGAGATCGGACTGACACCAAACCGTATTGACTGCAGCTCGCACTACGGAGTGGCACGTGATCTGGCCGCATACCTCAATCTGCAGAAACCTGTCAGAGCCAGGCTTCCTGAAGTCAGCACCTTCAGGAAAGATAAAAATGAAGGGGCCATAAAAGTAGTTGTGGAAGCAGAGGATGCATGTATAAGGTATTCGGGGCTCACCATCAGGGGTGTGACCGTCGGGCCCTCACCCGCCTGGCTGCAGAATCGCCTGAGATCGATCGGCCTTAACCCTGTAAATAATATCGTAGACATTACCAACTTCGTGCTGCATGAGACCGGCCAGCCGCTGCATGCCTTCGATGCAGCTGCGGTAAAAGGGGACAGGGTCGTCGTCAAACGCCTGCCCGACAAGACTAAGTTCGTGACGCTCGACGGGAACGAACGTGAACTGTCATCAGCAGATCTGATGATATGCAACGAGAGCGAGGGTATGTGTATCGCAGGTGTATTCGGCGGACTGAAGTCAGGGGTGACCGGGACTACCACTTCAATCTTCCTCGAGAGCGCCACATTCAGCCCGGTCTCTGTGCGCAAAACGTCAAGACGCCATGGCCTGCAAACCGATGCGTCATACAGGTTCGAAAGAGGAACCGACCCCGAAATGACTCTCTATGCCCTTAAGAGGGCCGCCCTGCTGATCAGGGAACATGCCGGGGGTGAGATAACCGGCGACATAATAGATATATACCCTTCACCCGTCAGGAAAGCTGTGGTGAGACTTTCATTCGACAGGATGTACAGACTGATAGGACGAGAGATCCCGCCTGAGACTGTCAGGACGATACTCAACAGCCTCGATATCCGGATCACTGAGGAGACAAAAGAGATCCTTTCCCTTGAGATACCGGCATACAGGGTCGATGTGACACGTGAGGCTGATGTGACGGAGGAAGTTCTCAGGATATTCGGTTATAACAATATCGGCATCAGCCACGAGATGCACTCGATGCTGTCTTATACAGAGAAGCCTGACAGGGAGAAGGTGGCTGTGAATATGGCTGAGCTGCTTTCCGGTAACGGTTTTGCTGAGATCATGTGCAACTCGCTGGTCCCGGCAGCATGGTTTGAGACAACAGCAGATTTCGACCTGCCATCAATGGTACGGCTGGCCAATCCTCTCAGCAGTGACCTGAACGTGATGCGTCTGTCGCTCCTTCCCGGAATGCTCAATACCGTCTCATGGAATATCAACAGGCAAAACAGCGATCTGAAACTCTACGAACTTGGATACGTCTACGCGAAGAGACAGGATACGAGAACACTCGAGATAACAGATAATTACAGTGAGAAACAGATACTCGCCCTCGCTGTTACCGGAAGCACTGGCAAACAGAGATGGAACAGCCCTGAGACTCACGCAGGATTCTTCCATGTAAAGGGTTATACGGAGCTTGTGCTGTCACGGTTTGGATTCACCGAAGATGAATTATCAAAGTCTGAGGAAACATCAGGATGGTTCAGGGAAGGACTCAGGTACACAGCCGGAGGATTGGAAATCGCTTCCCTCGGTACTGTCTCAAGGAAATACCTCTCGATGTTTGACATCAGGCAGGATGTCTTTTATGCTGAAATATACTGGGAGAATGTTCTTAAGACAATCAAACCCGGGAAAATAAAATTCAGTGAACTGCCAAGATATCCATGGGTACGCCGCGACCTGGCACTGCTCCTGGATAAATCGGTTAAATTCAGCCAGATACGTGAACTGGCCTTCAAAACAGAACGTAATATCCTCCGTGAGGTTGACCTGTTTGATGTTTATGAAAGTGATACACTTGGACGAGATAAGAAATCATATGCCGTGAGTTTTATCCTGAGAGATGACAGGCAAACCCTCACCGACAAGAATATCGAGAAGGTCATGACTGCACTTGCAAAAGCCTTCGAGCGGGAGTTTGGCGCGTCACTCAGATGAAACATTTCAGAACCCGTGGAAGCAAGGTAACATCTTCAATGTACAGCCGTAAGGAGTGCGAAATATTCATTTAAGACCGAAATGATGAAGAAACTGCTGGGTAGGGCCAATGACTATCTCTCTCTTGTCAAGTTCAGTCATACCGTCTTTGCCATGCCTTTTGCCCTTGTCGGGTACTTCCTCGGGACAGAGGCTGCAGGTGAGGGATTCAGCCTGAAGATCTTTCTTCTGATCATTGCCTGTATGGTGTTTGCCAGGAGTGCAGCCATGGGCTTCAACAGGTATGCCGATCACCGTTTTGACAGCATGAATCCGCGGACTGCGGGCCGCGAGATACCGGCAGGACGAATCTCTCAGCGTCATGCGCTGGTGTTCGTAATCACCAGTTCGGTTCTCTTCATTGTTGCTGCCGGATTAATCAACAGGCTTACCCTTGTTCTGTCACCTGTTGCCCTCGCTGTCATACTCGGCTACAGCTATACCAAGAGGTTTACCCCTCTGTGTCATTTTATCCTTGGCCTCGGCCTCAGCCTTGCCCCGATAGGGGCTTATATTGCCGTCACGGGCACCTTTGCACTGCTGCCGCTGATTTATTCAGCCCTGGTGCTGACATGGGTCAGCGGGTTCGATATAATATATGCCCTCCAGGATGATGAATTCGACCGCGAGGCCGGTCTCTACTCCATTCCCTCCGTCATGTCACGCCGCAGCGCCCTCATAATTTCAGTGCTGCTCCACGTCGTTTCTGCGTTGTTGGTGGCAGCAGCAGGACTGGCGGGCGATGGCGGTGTCATATACTGGACCGGCGCAACCCTCTTCCTCGCTCTTCTTGCATATCAGCATTCCATTGTCAGGCCCGATGACCTCAGCAGGGTTAACCTTGCTTTCGGCACAACCAATGGTATTGCCGGACTCATCTACGGTGTCATGGTCATAATTGACCTGCTGACCGGAATATTGTAATTTTTTTTACATTTACTACATATTCCGCCTCTATGAAACTTGAACTCCGCAGTGTATCGGGCAGGGAAGAGCTCCGTACATTCATTTTTCTCCCAAAGAAGATTCACCGCAATGACCCGCACTGGCTGCCGCCTCTGTGGACTGACGAATGGGTTCTCTTTGACAAAGAGAAGAACCATGCATTCGAACATGCCGATACTGTCATGCTGATCGCCTGGCGGGGCAAAGAGGCGGTAGGGAGGATAATGGGAATAATAAGCCATCGTTACAATCAGATCAACAGGGAGAAACACGGCCGTTTCTGCTTCATGGAATGCTACAATGACCGGGAGGTCTTCAGCGCACTTATCAACGCCGTTGAAGAGTGGGCAAGGAAAAAGGGAATGACAGCAATAGTCGGGCCCCTGGGCTTCTCCGACAAAGATCCGCAGGGTTTTCAGATCGAAGGATTTGACGTCCCGTCTGTAATGACATCTGTCTCTAACCTCCCCTATCTCCCCGAACTGCTGGGCGAGGCGGGCTATGTAAAAAAGAAGGATATCCTGAGCTTCCACGCCCCTATCCCCCGCCAACTGCCTGAATTATACGTCAAAATCTTTGAACGGGTCGCCCACAGGCCTGACCTGAAACTTATCGAATTCAGGTCAAGGAAGGAGATAAGGCCATACATTATCGATGTCCTTGAGCTGATGAATGAGACCTTCGCTGAGATATACGGGTTCGTGCCGCTCACCGACCAGGAAAAAATGGAGTTCGCAAACCGTTACCTTCCATTGCTCAATCCTGAATTTATAAAGATAGTAGCAAACAGCCAGGGTACCCTGGTGGGCTTCGCAATAGGGATGCCCGACCTGAGCAGCGGGATAAAGAGGTCCGGGGGATACCTGTACCCGTTCGGCCTGTTC
>JALOMM010000085.1 GCA_025455535.1 Bacteroidales bacterium
CAACCCGGCGCTGCCTTCAATGAATGATATTTTTATCAAGGTTGTTGAAACAAAAAACAGGGAAGCTTCCAATAACTAAGCCATGAATAAGATTTCCATTATCATCCAGAGAGAGTATATAACCAGGGTACGCAAGAGGTCATTCATCATAATGACCTTCCTCACGCCGCTGCTCATGGCCCTTATCTTCGTCATCCCGGCCCTTGTAATGTCAAACGAAGACAAGGACTTCAAGAAGATAGCTGTTGTAGAGGACGGGGCTGACCTTTTCAACGGTGTTATCTCCGATACCAAAGACACTGACTTTGAGTATCTTACTGACGCAGATGTAAACGACCTCAAGAATAATTTTTCGGAGCTGGGCTATTATGGAGTCCTTTATATATCGCCTCAGGTCATCACCACACCCAATGCCATACAGCTGATATCAAAGAAACAGCCTCCCATCGGTCTCCTTGACCATATCTCCGGCTCGCTCGAAAAAGAGATCGAAAAGCAGAAGCTGTTGTCATACAATATTGAAAATCTTGATGAGATACTCAAGAGCATAAACACTGACATAAAGATCCAGACAATCAAGATTGATGATGCAGGCTCTGTCAGGGAGACAAGTACGGGCATTGCAATGGGATTGGCCTATATAAGCGGTTTTCTCATGTATATGCTGGTCTTCATGTTCGGTTCGCAGGTTATGCGCGGAGTCATTGAGGAAAAGACCAGCCGCATAGTGGAGGTGATAGTCTCATCTGTCAAGCCGGTGCAGCTCATGCTTGGCAAGATAATAGGCATTGCCCTTGTCGGGCTCACTCAGTTTGCCGTATGGGTATTGCTGACAGCCGCCATCGTCATGATTGTCAAGTCCAACATCCTGCCGGCAGAGACGATGGAACAGGTACAACAGCTGCCCCAGAGCCTGGCACAGGCTGATCAGGCAGTTGCCGGCTCAGGCAGCATGACAGAGGTGCAGCTTACCGAAATGCAGTCACTCTTCTCCAGCGCCCTGAGCCAGCCCTGGGGACTGATAATATTCGCATTCCTCTTCTATTTTATCACGGGATACCTGCTGTATGCCTCTCTCTTTGCTGCGATAGGATCAGCAGTTGACAACGAGACCGAGACACAGCAGTTTATGCTTCCGGTGACCGTGCCGATAATACTCGGGCTGATAGTGGCCATGGGTACCATGCAGAACCCTGAGAGCTCTATTTCATTCTGGTTCTCAATAATACCGCTCACCTCCCCCATTGTAATGGTGGCACGTATCCCGTTCGACGTCCCTGCATGGGAAATCATCCTGTCAATGGCACTGATGATAATTACAATATTCGGATGTGTCTGGATGGCTGCAAAGATTTACCGTACGGGCATCCTTATGTACGGCAAGAAAACTTCATACAAGGAAATATGGAAGTGGCTTACCTATAAAGGATAAGTTAAATACAATTCATCATGCCCCGTATACTGGTTATTGACGACGAGAAATCGATAAGGAACACCCTGAAGGATGTCCTTGAATATGAGAAATATGAAGTAGAACTGGCAGAAGACGGAGCTACCGGCATTGATATGTTCTCGCAGGGATCATATGATGCGGTACTCTGTGACATAAAGATGGCCAAGATGGATGGTATCGAGGTGCTTCAGCGACTGTTCGATATCTCATCCGATGTGCCGATAATAATGATCTCAGGTCACGGTAACATAGATACGGCCGTCGATGCAATAAAGAAGGGGGCCTTTGACTTCCTCGAGAAACCTCTCGACCTTAACCGCCTGCTGATTACAATACGCAACGCCCTTGAGCGGGGGTCACTCATCACCCAGACAAAAGTCCTGAAGAAGCAGGTGAGTAAGAGATTCGAGATAGTGGGCAGTTCTCCTGCCATTGCCATGGTAAAGGAGATGATAGACAGGGTGGCTCCCACAGAGGCACGTGTGCTCATCACCGGATCGAACGGTACCGGCAAGGAGCTTGTTGCACATCAGATACATGAGAAGAGCAACCGTTCAAAAGGGCCGTTCGTTGAGGTCAACTGCGCTGCCATACCTTCGGAACTGATTGAGAGTGAACTCTTCGGACATGAGAAAGGATCATTTACATCAGCCATCAAACAGCGAATAGGCAAGTTTGAACAGGCCAGCGGAGGCACTATCTTCCTCGATGAGGTCGGTGACATGAGCCTCGCAGCACAGGCTAAAGTGCTCAGGGCTCTGCAGGAGAACAAGATAACAAGGGTTGGTTCGGATAAGGACATCCATGTCGACGTCAGGGTTATCGCTGCAACGAACAAGAACATCAGGGAGGAGATCGACCGCAACAACTTCAGGGAGGACCTCTACCACAGGCTCAGCGTGATACTCATCCATGTGCCTGCACTGAATGAAAGAACCGACGACATCCCCCTTCTAGCAGATCATTTCAACAATCTTATCTGCACCGAGTACGGTATGGGAAGGAAGAAAATCATGCCCGATGCCATCACAGAGCTTCAGAAAATAAAATGGACAGGAAACATCAGAGAGTTCAGGAATGTGCTTGAACGGCTGATAATCCTCTGCCCCGACGCGATTACCGGGAAAGATGTCATTGCCTATGCTCATCCTGTCTCAGGCTTCAACGCTTAACCATGAAGAAACTCAACCTAAACCTGACATCCATTGCCCTGTTCATCCTCGCTCTTCTGGCAGGATGTGAAGAGAGCCGCTCTCCCGGGCTGCCTGTATCATTTAATGATGAGTGGCTGTTCATCAGACAGGACTCAGCCAATATTGAGAGTATACTGCCGGGCAACATACCTAACCATAAGTGGGAAGAAGTAACCCTTCCGCATACAGCCTTCATTGAACCTCTTGTCGTTACCGGCCAGCAATGGACAGGTATCTGCTGGTATAAGAAGATTTACAAGGCTTCCGGTAAGAACCGCAGCAAGCACACAGGGCTACTGTTTGACGGTCTGATGCATGATGCGATAATCTACCTTAACGGTGTTGAGATTGCTCGCCATACAGGCGGATACCTTCCCCTGTATGTTGACATGTCGTCTGACCTGAAATACGGGAAGGAGAACGAGATACTCGTCAGGCTTGATAACCGCGAGAATCCGGTTATACCGCCGGGCAAACCCCTCGGAGAACTCGATTTTCTTTATTACAGCGGTATTTACCGGAACGTCAGTCTGTTTGTAAGAGACAGGCTGCATATAACAAATGTTGCTGAGGCCGATACCATCCTCGGCGGAGGCATACTGACAGGCTTCCGCGATGTGAGCCGCGACTCTGCAACAATCATTGTATCTGCACTCGTAAGCAATGATGACAGAACACCCAGGTCATTTCGCCTCATGAATACGTTGCTTGACGCTGCCGGCAATGCAGCCTCCTCATCGGTCACAGATGAGATGGAGATGGAACCCGGTCAGTCAAGACGAATAATTACTGAGCTGAAGGTCATGAAGCCGGCATTATGGTCACCCGATCAGCCCTTCCTCTATACTCTTCTCACGGAACTGGAATCTGATGATGAAATCATCGACTGCGCCGAGACACGGACAGGTATCAGAACGGTAAGGATAACATGGGATCAGGGACTCATTCTGAACGGCAACCGCCTTGATATTATGGGGACAAACCGGCACCAGGAGTATCCCTATGTCGGTTATGCCCTGTCAGACAATGCCAGTTATCGTGATGCATTCAAGATCAGGGAAGCCGGGTTCAATATGGTAAGGTGTTCACATTACCCGCAGTCACCGGCTTTTCTTGATGCCTGTGACGAACTGGGTCTCCTTGTCATGAATGCCATTCCGGGCTGGCAGTTCATTGGCGACTCACTCTTCTGCGAGGCAGCAGTCCGTGATACAAGAATGATGTGCCGCCGTGACCGCAACCATCCTTCGGTCATCATGTGGGAGTCATCCCTCAATGAGACAATGATGCCCATTCCGTTCCTCCAGCGTCTCCATCTCGCAGTGAAGGAGGAGCTTCCCTACGGTAATAACTATACATGCAGCTGGATGGATACTGTCTGTGACATCTTCATACCGGCGAGACAGCACGCAACGGCGCCCCATTACTGGAAGAACTATTCAAAGAGGAAACCGATATTTATATGTGAGTACGGCGACTGGGAATACTACGCCAACAATGCCGGCTTCAGCCAGACGGAGTTCAGTGACCTGGAACCCTCTGCCCGAAACTCCAGGCAGCTGCGCGGTGCAGGTGAGAGAGCCCTGCTTCAGCAGGCATTCAACTACCAGGAGTCACACAATGACAACCTCTACGGTCCCTGCTTCGGTGATGCCAACTGGCTGATGTTCGATTACAACCGCGGCTATGCTCCTGATATTGAATCGTCAGGTATCATGGATATTGTCAGGCTGCCCAAGTTCTCATACTGGTTCTACCGAAGCCAGTCAGACATTGACCCTGTCTGTTTCATAGCCCACTACAACCTCCCGGGCTCGGGAAACAACGTCAAAGTTTACAGTAACGGCGACACCGTACAGCTCTTTCGTAATGACACCCTCATTGCAGCACAGGGACCTGACAGGGACCTTAACAGCAATAACCTGAGGTACCCTCCGTTTACCTTCGTTCTGAAGGACTACCAGCCTGGGCAGCTTAAAGCAGTTGCTTACAGAAAAGGAGCGGAGTATGCATCGCATACCGTTACCACGCCTGGTCAGCCTTCTGCCCTGCGCCTGTCTCTTGACATGAGCAACAAGCCCCTGAAAGCTGACGGCGCCGATGTGGTATTTGTCTACGCTGCAGTGGTAGATTCGCTGGGCAATCCTGTTCATCTTGCCGATTCAACCATCGAATTTTCAGTAAGGGGCGACGCCGTTCTGATTGGCGATAACCCGGCTAAAGCAGAGGCGGGCGTGGCCTCAATCCTGCTCCGGGCCGGCACCAGCCCGGGAAAGATAATGATCAGGGCTCGTTCAGGGTCACTTGCCCAGGCCGAGATAATGGCAGTTACAAAAAAATAGAGAGGCTCTGTTGATTGCACATGAAGAGGAGAGGTAGGGAATCGACACCACATGTAGGGATCTACGGCAGGCGAAACTATGGCAAAAGCAGCCTCATCAACGCACTGGCCGGACAGGATATTGCAATTGTCTCCGATCATCCCGGGACAACCACAGACCCTGTGAAAAAGTCATTTGAGATCGTTGACTTCGGGCCTGTGATTCTTATTGATACTGCCGGTATAGATGATTCCGGAGATCTGGGAAAGAAGAGGGTTGAAAGAACCCTCAAATCGGTTGATCATATTGACATGGCCCTCATTGTCATTACCGGTAACCAGTGGGGAGAGTGGGAGGAGAAGCTTGCAGAACGATTCGGAGAAGAGGAATTGCCATATCTGATCGTTCATACAAAGTCAGATATCGAAAAGCCCGACCCGGCATTTGCCCTGGCCATAAGAGAGAAGACCGGTCACCGTCTCATACCCTTCTCTGCCACCACCAGGGAAAACATCGATCTCCTGATTGATGAGATAAAAAAAGCCATCCCGGAAAGATCCATGGCCTTCCCGTCACTCTTCGGTGACATTATCAGGCCTGATGATATTGTATTGTTAATCACCCCTGTTGATGCCGAGGCACCTGCCGGGCGGATGATCCTGCCGCAGATGCAGGCAGTGCGTGATGTCCTGGATAACAAGGCCGTTGCCATAGTGATGACCGAGTTCAGGATAAAAGAGTTCCTTGAGAAAACCGGCATCAGGCCTGCCCTTGTAGTGACTGACTCACAAGCCTTTGCCAAAGTCAGCGCCCAGATCCCGGATGATCTTCCGCTGACAGGATTCTCTGTTGTTCTGGCAAGGCAGAAAGGCGACTTCAGAAATTATCTGAAGGGTACCCCGAAGATCAGTGAACTGAAAGACGGAGACAGGGTGCTTATCCTGGAGTCATGCACTCACCAGATAGCCTGTGATGACATCGGCAGGGTGAAGATTCCCGGCTGGCTTCAGAAGTTCACGGGCCGTAAAATCGAGTTTGACATTGTTGCCGGTCTCGCATCCCTTCCCAGACCTGTCACAGAATATGCCATGGTAATACAATGCGGCGGATGCATGATCACCCACAGGCAGATACTTGCACGGCTGCGGTCTGCTGTGGAGGCAGACATTCCTGTGACCAATTACGGAATGGCAATAGCCTGGATGCATGGCATTTATGACAGAGCCATAGCACCGTTCAGAGAGCGGGGCTGAGCCATCAGAACCGGAAGTAAATAAAGGGCTGCACAACATTTGTCCCTACTACGTACAGTAGCAGGACTGTACCAATCACGATAATGAATTTCACTGCCAGCGGTAACCTTATGAAGAGACCTCTGTAAGCCTCTTTAACTGTTATTGGAAGGAAATGCAAGATATATCCTGAAATGATCAGAATTAGTACCGGCAGATATGCAACGAGCACCTTGCCATAATCACCCGGATCGAAATAAAGG
>JALOMM010000251.1 GCA_025455535.1 Bacteroidales bacterium
ATGGTGGCGCAGATCCGAAGATCGATCTCCTCCGGGGAGGTATTGGTTTTCTCAAGCAGGCCTCTGACGGCCTGTTCACCGAGATCGGAAGTAGCCTTTCCCTCCCCCTTGAGTATCCTCCTCTCCTTAATGCCGACACGTTGCATGATCCACTCATCGGTGGTCTCGACCATGGTGGAGAGTTCCTGGTTTGTAAGCCGGTATTCAGGGACCCAGCCGTTTATTCCGGTAATAGCTGCTCTTATTTTCGTCATGCTCCGACAGCCTCCTTGATCTTTCGTGCAAGGTCGGCATGAACGACGTCTCTTGTCTGGAGTATCATGTTCATTATCGCCTTGCGGTTTGAGATGCCATGGCCAACAACGACATTCTCATTTATCCCCACAACGGGCGTGCCTCCGACAACCTCAAAGTTCAGTCTGTCAAAGAAGGTGTCATTTATCCCCCGTGTCTTCGCAATGCCATAGAATCTCTCGGCCATTTTCAGAACGACGTTCCCGACAAAGCCGTCACATACGATCACGTCTGTCATGTCATGTGTGAAAAGGTCATGACCCTCGATGTTTCCCCTGAAGCTCACTTCGGGGCTTTCACGTAGCAGCTCATAGGCTGCCTTCACTGCTGCCGAGCCCTTGGATTCCTCGGTGCCGATATTGAGCAGTCCTACTTCAGGCTTCTCTATGCCAAGAACATATTTGGCATATACCGAACCCAGGATACCATACTGAAGAAGGACATCGGGTTTGCAATCAGGATTGATGCCGACGTCAAGTATCACAGAGTTTCTTCCGTCGAGGTTTGGTATCAGGGCCACAAGGGCAGGTCTGAAGACGCCCGGTATGACGTTGACGGTATAGCTTGCGCCTACAAGCATCGCGCCGGTGTTTCCCGCACTGGCGAATCCGTCAATCATTCCGCTTTTCAACATCCCGTAGCCTACGGCTATAGACGAGTCTCTCTTCTGAGAAAAAGCCTTGGCAGGGTGATCAGACATTTCGATCACCTGGGTGGTTGGAACTATTTCAAACCGGGAGGGCTCTGCCCCCATTGAAGTAAGCTTCTCCCTTATACTCTTATTGTCACCGATAAGTACAAGGCGGTCGTCTGACGATAGCTGTCCGAGAGCATCGACTGCCCCTTCAATAACAGCATCGGGAGCATAATCGCCCCCCATGATATCAAGACCTATTTTCATTCCTTACCCTTTAAGATCCGGAGCCCGGTCAGGCCGTTGTCTTCTTCTCAACAGCAAGCTTACCCCTGTAATAACCGCATTCAGGGCATACCCTGTGATAGAGGTGTGCTGACCCGCAGTTGGAGCATGCAGCTACCGTCGGAGCAACAGCCTTGTCGTGTGTCCTACGCTTGTCTCTTCTGGTACTCGAGTGTTTGTGTTTTGGATTTGGCATCGCAGTAAATTATTTCATTAGTTATTTTCTGACAGTTTTTTCAGTTCATCCCACCGGGCATCACTCTCCTCTTCCCCTGCAACAAGATGATCTTCCAGTTTCCTGATCATCTCCGGATCGCATGTTGAACGGCCCTGATCATCATCAGGATGAATCCGTTTTAAAGGAAGCGCCAGATGGGTGTATTCATAAAAATACTGACTGAGGTCAAGTTCATGCTCATCGGCAGGCATTATTATCATGTCCGGGTCATTCTCCTCCCACTCGCGTCCCTGCTTCACATAGAGCCTGTTGGCACATGAGAGAGGGAGGTAAAACGGATCAAGGCACCTGTCACATATCACTTCGGCAGAGCCGTCAATAACAATATTAAGCTCCAGATGGGTGGACCGCTTATCCAGCGTCACCTCAGCCCTCAGCTCTCCCCTGCTTATCTCAGACCCTTCGTAAGCCTCAAAGAAGTCGTCTCCTATTGCAAATTCGTAGGAATATCTGCCTTCCTTCAGTCCGGCGAGTGGTATTGAATACAACCCGGTCATCTTCCTTTTTTCGGTCTGCAAAATTATAAATCCTCTTCCAATAAAAAAAATTATCAACAAAAAAGTAACACTGCCCTTCGCCACTTACCGGAATAAAAACGCCTTCTGCCGGAAATGTATGGCAGGGTGGGATAAAGGACAATATTTTTGTTCAGTAATAATATCCGACGCATCATGAAAGATCACAACAGTAATCCGTTCAAAGGAGTGGCAAAACTCCTGATATCATTAGGGATGGTGATGCTGATCGCAAGGCTGGACCTGCTTAAACTCGGATCGCCTCCCGATTATTTTACATGGGAAATGCTGCTGATATTCTTCGGCATTTTCAACCTTCTCAGCCTTGACCTGGTGACCAGCATACTTCTTTTTGCCGCCGGGTTCTGGTTCCTGATGCCCGAAATGACTGTACAGCTCTCCCCTTTTTACAGGTCGATATACTGGCCGTCTGTGCTGGTGGCTGTCGGGATCGCCTTCATGTTAAGGCCGGTCATCAAAAGTCTGAAATTTTAACCCAACAAATAGTTAAAGATATGGAAACCAACGTACAAAAACCGAAAAGAGATTCCGATACCTCCAACAGGTTCATCATCGGGATATTACTGGTCATCGCCGGATTTATTCTGATCCTTGAGAAGACAACCGTTCTCCCTGCACCGCTTGATCATTTTATTGATGATATAATATTCAGCTGGCAGATGCTGCTGATAGTCATCGGAGTGATCACCCTGGCCGGCTCAGGCAACAAGACACCGGGCATTGTTCTTATAGCTGTCGGTGGATTCTTCCTCATACCTGAGCTTTTCAGCGACTACTTCAGGTCATTCAATTTCTTCTGGCCGGCACTCTTTATAGTGATAGGAGTGGTTCTGCTCATCAATTCCAGGCGGCTGGGTGACAGGCTGCAATACTCTACTGGAAGCAAGGCAGACATGATAGACTATGTAAACATCTTCAGCGGTGCCGAGCGCCAGCTTATCACCGAAAATTTCATGGGCGGAAAAGTCACTTCAATCTTTGGCGGAGGAGAAGTGGACCTGACAAGATCATCACTTGCCCCTGGCAACAACATAGTTGAAATTACTTGTATATTTGGGGGGACAACGCTCATTGTTCCTGAAAGCTGGAATGTTATAATTGACGTCACTCCCATTCTCGGAGGTTTTTCCGACGGCCGTAAAATCGGAAGTGATGTGATAAGAGATACCACCAGGTCACTGACAGTCAAGGGTGTTGTCATATTCGGAGGTGGTGAATTAAAATGCCGTAAATAACGTATGAGGCACCCTGTAATTGCAAACCGGTCAAGATTACTGGTATGGTGGCTGGCCTGGGCAGCACTTGCTGCCGGCCAGTCATCTCTTATTCACTTTGTCTATGGGAGCAGCACCGATGCAGCTATAGCTGACGGTATTATCTCGATGACTCTTTTCGGATTGATCGGTCTTGCCGTCTGGTTCCCGTTAAGGTACATGCTCAAGGACAATACTCAGATCTTTTCAGATATCCTGAACCTTGTCCTTACAGGTACTGTAACGATCATTTTCTGGCTTTTTGCTACCAAATTTCTTGTGAGGGCAATTGTCACGGAAAAGATGGATTATCAGCTGTTCTGGCATTCGGTCGTATTTTTCCGGATCACGGCGGGAGTGCTTATCTTCTTCCTCATCATACTCGTCTATTATTTATTCCTCAGCGCCACCAAGCTGGCAGAAAAGGCTTCCCGCCAGGCACAGCTGGAATCGCTGGTGCGTGAGGCAGAGCTTAAAATCTTGCGATCACAGATTAATCCGCACTTCCTGTTCAACAGCCTTAACTCCATCAGTTCGCTGACAGTGACGGACCCCGTCAAAGCGAGAGAGATG
>JALOMM010000086.1 GCA_025455535.1 Bacteroidales bacterium
CTGCATAAGAGCCTGCAACGAGCTGCAGGCGGAACACGTTCTTGGCATTTACGGCAGAGGTTCAGAAAGCCGGATCATCAAGGGGAGTGACCAGAACTTCATTGACTCGCCATGTGTCTCATGCGGTGCCTGCGTACAGACATGTCCGACAAACGCACTCACCGACAGGTACGCATCCAAAACGGTTGCCGCCGACAGGACAGTCCGTACCACCTGCACCTATTGCGGGGTGGGATGTAACCTTGAGGTCAAGGTAAAGGATGAAGTGGTCAGGGCCATCCAGGCTCCTGTTGACAGCGAAGCCAACAGAGGTCACACATGTCTCAAGGGAAGGTTCGCCTTCGAGTTTTATAACCATCCTGACAGGCTGAGGTCGCCGATGATCAGGAAGAATGGCAGGCTGGAGGAGGTATCGTGGGAGGAGGCCTACTCCTATACCGCATCAAGGTTCAGGGAGATAAAGGAGAAGTACGGACCTGACGCTCTGGCGGGCATATCATCGGCCCGCTGTACCAATGAGGAGAACTACCTCATGCAGAAGTTCTTCAGAATCGTCATCGGTACGAATAATATTGACGGATGTGCCCGCGTATGTCATGCTCCTACGGCCATGGGAATGCAATGGGCATATGGCACAGGCGCTGCCACCAACTCGATAGATGATCTCTACAGCACGGGATGCATCCTGCTCATCGGAGCAAATCCGTCAGCAGCACACCCGGTCACCGGGGCACGGATAAAGGCTGTGGTAGAAGCCGGGGTCCCTCTCATTGTGATTGACCCGCTCAGGATCGAACTGGCAAGACTGGCAAAATATCATCTTCAGATCAACCCCGGCACGAACGTGGCTGTGCTGAATATGTTTGCATACTATATCCTTTCTGAGGGGATGATCGATGAACGTTTCATCACCTCGCGTACCGAGGGCTGGGACGAGTTCAGCCATTACCTCCTTTCTCAGGACATCGATAAGCTTGAGAAAATATGCGGCGTAGACCGGGAGCTTGTCAGGGCTGCAGCATTGGAATATGCCTCTGCGAAGGCTGCGATGGAGTTTCATGGCCTTGGAGTGACCGAGCACTGGCAAGCGACGAAGGCCATCACCCTCATTTCCAATATTGCGATGATGACAGGCAACATAGGCAAGCCTGGTGCGGGGGTGAACCCGCTCAGGGGACAGAATAACGTACAGGGTGCGGCAGACATGGGTGTGCAGCCCCACCAGGGCGCCGGGTATCTGTCTGTTACAAATCCTGAGAATATTGCCCTTTATACTGAATTCTACGGAGTCGAACACCCCTCGAAGGTCGGCTACCGTATCCCGGAGATGTTCGCAGCAGCAGCCAGGGGTGATCTGAAGGCTATGTGGATCATGGGCGAAGACCTTCTCCAGACTGACCCCAACACCTGCCACGTGAGAAGCTCGCTCGAGGGGCTGGAATTTCTAGTTGTTCAGGAGATTTTCATGACTGAGACCTCAAGGATCGCCGATGTGGTGTTCCCTGCATCATCATTCCTTGAAAAGGAGGGGACCTTCACCAACGGCGAGAGGAGGATACAAAGGGTGCAGAAGGTCGTTGAACCTCTTGAAGGGACAAAGCCCGACGGCCAGATAGTTGTTGACATGATGAACGTTATGGGATACAGGCAGAAAGGTTACGGTGCCGATGTCATTCTGAAAGAGATAGCCGGCATTGTACCATTCTTCAGGGGGGTGAAGTGGGATGAGCTGGGTAACAACGGCAAACAGTGGCCGGTCAGGGAAGACGGTTCCGATACAAGGATACTGCACACCGATACCTTCAAACGGGGGCTGGGCAAATTCCATTCATGGGACTTTGAGAAAACACCTGAACTGGCAGAACACGAAGATAAATATCCCTATATCCTAACTACCGGCAGGATTCTGGAACACTATAACAGCGGCACAATGACACGGCGAACGCCAAACAGGGAACTTGTGAAAGAGGATATACTCTATGTCCATCCGCATGACGCAAGGATCAAGGCAGTTGTCACGGGTGATTTCGTCAGGATCTTCTCGGCAAGAGGGATGACGACAATGAAGGTGCAGGTAACGGATATCGTCAAGCCGGGGGTCATCTATACGACCTTTCATTTTCCGGAGGCAGCAATAAACTTCCTAACCAGCAGCGTAGGCGATGAGTACACCCTCACCCCTGAATACAAGGTTGTAGCCGTTGACTTTGAAAAATCTCTTTACGGTATTTTCCGGAGGGCAGAATGCGTCTCTGAAATAAAAAATGATTGATTTTTGCTATGTGCCCCTAAAAATAGGGGGGGTATATTTAAAAAGTTAATAATATTTTAATAAAATACCAATAATTCCAGGGGGTATTCTGTAAAATGATCTATTTTTGTCAAAAAAATAAGATCATGGCAGAATTACGTTTCAGTGCATTAAAGGAGTTATTTACCAGGGAGCCTGTTGAGGTTCTGTTGCCTAAGGAGACTGTATCGACATACTTTGCAGTCAATGTTTTTGACAAGCTCAAGATGGAACGCTATCTCTCGAAGGAGGCATTCCGGGCAGTAATGACTGCGATCGACGAGGGGACACCCATCACCAGGCAGATAGCTGACCAGGTAGCTACAGGGATGCAGGCCTGGGCGATGGAGAGGGGAGTGACCCATTTTACTCACTGGTTTCATCCTCTCACTGATGCCACTGCTGAGAAGCATGATTCTTTCATAGGGAGGGGAGAGAGAGGAACAATGATAGAGATATTCTCCGGGGAGGTGCTTGTTCAGCAGGAGCCTGACGCCTCCAGCTTTCCCAGCGGAGGCATAAGAAACACTTTCGAGGCGCGCGGCTATACAGCATGGGATGTCTCCTCGCCGGCATTCATCGTGGGCACCACACTGTGCATACCGACAGTCTTTGTTTCTTACACCGGAGAGGCACTTGACTATAAGACTCCCCTGCTCCGTTCTCTTGCAGCACTCGACCATGCTGCAGTGGAGGTGTGCCACCTCTTTGACAAGGATGTGAAGAAGGTTATTGCGACACTGGGCTGGGAGCAGGAATACTTTCTCATTGACGAGGCGCTCTATTATGCACGCCCTGACCTCATGCTTGCTGACCGTACCCTGATGGGACATCCTTCTTCCAAGGATCAGCAGCTCTCTGACCATTACTTCGGATCAATTCCTGAAAGAGTAAAGGCATTCATGAGAGAGTTCGAGTACGAGGCTTACAAGCTTGGCATACCTGTTAAGACACGCCATAATGAAGTGGCACCCAACCAGTTCGAGTGTGCTCCGGTATATGAGGAAGCTAACCTCGCTGTCGACCACAATCAGCTTATCATGGATGTGATGCGCAGGGTGGCACGCAAACATAAGTTCCGCGTCCTGTTCCACGAAAAGCCCTTTGCCGAGGTCAACGGCTCAGGCAAGCACAGCAACTGGTCAATGGCTACCGACACTGGCATAAACCTCCTCTCTCCGGGAAAGAATCCCAAGAGCAATATGCAGTTCCTGACATTCCTTATAAATGTTGTCAAGGCTGTGAATGATAACCAGGAACTGCTGAGGGCCAGCGTGATGAATGAGAATAACTCTTACAGGCTCGGCGGGCATGAAGCTCCTCCGGCAATAATCTCAGTCTTTCTTGGTACCTATCTCTCCGGAATTCTGGAAGATATTGCCAGCAAGGTTAAAGACAAGAAGATGACACCGCAGGAGAAGACTGAAATAAAGCTTGGTCTTGGCAAGATACCGGAGATACTCCTTGACAACACTGACCGCAACCGCACCTCCCCCTTTGCTTTCACCGGCAACCGGTTCGAGTTCAGGGCTGTCGGATCATCAGCAAACTGCAGCTCGGCAATGATAGTACTCAATGCAGCCGTAACCCGCCAGTTGCGGGCCTTCACCCAGGAGGTAAGTGTACTGACTGACAAGGGAAGGAAGAAGGATGAAGCTATATTCCAGGTTCTGAAAAAATATATAATTGATTCTGAGCGCATCAGGTTTGAGGGCGACGGTTACAGTGATGAATGGCACCGTGAGGCCAAGCGGAGAGGGCTCTCGTCAGAGATGAGTGTTCCCCTGACCCTGAAATCGTATGTAAACAGCTCATCACGTGAGACTCTGCTGGGAACGGGTGTTTTCACGGAGCGCGAGCTCGAGAGCAGGCTCGAGGTCGAGCTGGAGAAGTTTACAAAGAAGGTTCAGATAGAGGCCCGCGTCCTTGGCGATCTGGCAATCAACCATATCATCCCTATCGCTGTCGGTTATATGACCACCCTGATTGAAAATGTCAGGGGGCTGCGTGATATATTTGACGACAATGACTACATGAGGCTCGCCGGAGCACGTAAGGAGCTCATAGTAAGTATTTCCGATCATATATCCATGATCAAGAAACTGGTCGGAGACATGATAGAGGAGCGGAGGAAAGCCAACGTCATTGAAGACCCGTTCAGGAAGGCTGTGGCTTATGAGAGCAGGGTAAAGCCCTACCTGGGAGAGATAAGAAACCATATTGACAAGCTTGAGCTTGTCGTTGACAATGAGATGTGGCCTCTGCCCAAATACCGTGAGCTGCTGTTTACGAGGTAGCCTTGACAGGTGGCAATAATTAAGGGGCTGCATCGTTAAGATTAATAACAATCATTACTTTTGCATTAAACGAATGCGGCACCGTATGAATAATAGTTTTTTCCGGCTTGTGGCTCTTTTACTGCTTATCCCGCTGGCTCTCAACGCGCAGAAGCAGAAATCGGAACGGGCCTATGCAGCATTTCAGGCGGGAACCTACTATGAGGCCATCGACCTCTTCAAGGATGTCTACTCCAAGACCCGTGACAAACAGGTCAAGGCTGAGATGGTCTTTATGGTGTCAGAGTGCTACAGGCTCGTCAACGACCCAAAGAATGCCGAGTTGTGGTACAAGAAAGCGGTAAAGTCGGCTTTCCCCAGGCCTGAGGCACAATACTGGCTTGCTGAGAGTATGAAGAAGCTGGGCCGCTATCCCCAGGCTATTGAGGAGTTCAGGAAATACCGTCAGCTCGTTCCGGGTGACCCGCGTACCGAGCAGGAGATAAGGGCATGCGAGCTGGCAATGGAGTGGCTTTCGTCTCCGGAAGCATACAAGGTAGAGGAACTCAGGGAGGTCAATTCAAAAGACTCAGACTTCAGCCCGTCATTTGCCCGCGACGATTACGGACTGGTATGGTTCACCTCATCGAGGGACGATGCCGAGGGGAATAAGGAACACGGGGCTACCGGTCAGAATTTTACCGATATTTTTGAGACCAGGCTCGATAAGAAAGGCAAATGGAGCACCCCTGTGCCTGTCAGTTATCTGAACAGTGAGTTTGAAGAAGGGGCACCGTCATTCACGGCTGACTTTACCGAGGTGTTCTTCACCCGGTGCGAGGCCGGCAAACGTGAGAACAAGGGATGCGTCATAATGTATTCGATGCGCGAAGGGACCCAGTGGTCGGAGCCCGAAAAGATTGAGATCCTTGCTGACTCACTCGTCGCGGCACATCCGGCTGTCACCCCGGACGGATCAACACTCTATTTTGTGTCTGATATCCCCGGAGGCTTCGGAGGGAAGGACATCTACCTTTCAACAAGAAAATCTGCAGGCAACTCATGGTCGCGGCCTGAAAATGCCGGGCCTGATATCAACACGCGGGGAAATGAGTTGTTCCCGTACATGCGTGACAACGGCATACTGTATTTTGCCTCAGACGGTCATATAGGGATGGGAGGGCTCGATATCTTCAGGGCCGTGCCTCAGACGGGAGGCAGATGGCTTGTCCAGAACATGAGGCCACCGATCAACTCAAATGCTGACGACTTCGGCATAACCTTCGAGAGAGAGGCGGAGAGGGGGCTTTTCAGCTCGGCGCGCAAAGGGAGGGGAGCAGATGATCTTTTCTCCTTTGAGATGCCACCGCTGGTTTTCAGTATCACCGGGCTGGTAAAGGATGAGAAGACAGGTCAGCCTGTGCCGGCCGCCACCGTACAACTCATCGCCAGTGACGGGGCAAACATGCAGGCAGAGACGGGCAGCGCGGGCGACTTCAAGTTCAGCCTGCGGCCGGAGGTTGATTATATCTTCCTTGCGTCGGCAAAAGGTTACCTTAACGGCAAGGAGAAAGAGACCACCCGCGGTCAGGACAAGAGCCGCGAATTCATGGCCACCATCGTTCTTACACCCATTGACAGGCCTATCGAACTTCCGAACATTTTCTACGACTTCGGCAAATGGGATCTGCGTCCCGAATCGATGGTGTCACTCGATAAGCTGGTAGAGACACTGAATGATAACCCGAATATCACAATTGAACTGATGTCACACACTGACTCGCGTGACACCGAGGAATATAACCTCGATCTGTCCCAGAAAAGAGCACAGTCAGTTGTTGAGTATCTCATCGCCAAAGGTATTGAAAGAGAAAGACTCA
>JALOMM010000087.1 GCA_025455535.1 Bacteroidales bacterium
GTCTGCAGGGAGGGGACAACGGCGACCCTGAATCTCGGCGCCGGCAGCTTTGACAGCTACAGCTCGTCACTGATCATCCAGGCAGGAAGCGAAAATGTCTCCGCTAAAGTAAGCCTGTGGGGTGACAAGGGGGAGAACAATTTCATATTCACCAATAATGACGCTCCCTCATCGCCGTCAGAGGAGATAAGGACCAATTCTGCCTCAGCGTCTGCCGGAATAGTCAGCGATCTCTTCCTTAAGATCAGAAAGTCAACCCTGTCAGCTCACCTGTGGCTCAGTGAGGCTAAGCGTGAACTGCCGGGTCCGGTCACAACCGTTCAGCAGGACTTTGGTGAGAAGCAGCATGACGGAGTCCTCAGGAGTGTGGTTAAGTATTCGCTGGCGCCCGGACGGTTTACAGCAGATATTGTTGCCGGGGAGTCTTATGAGACAAACTCTTACACCAATGAGTCAGCAGGTGTCAACGGTGACAACAGCTCCGTGAACTATACACTGAAGGGGGCATTTGGCTTCAGGGTGAACGATAAATTAGAGCTGACATTTAATGCCGGCGATGAATATCAGGTTGCACAGTCACTGGGCTATGCAGAAACAGTGAAGAGGAACCTGTTCACATCATCGCTCGGGGCCAGGTACAATCCGTTCACCAGGCTCAGGCTTGTACTGCAGGCAAGACAGATGGTCGCCAGCGGTACGGCAACCGATCCTGAACTGACTGCAGGAGGCACCTTTCTGCTGTCAGGTGACGGAAAGAACATTATCAGGGGGGTCATCAGCCGCAATTCCAGGATACCATCCCTCAATGACCTCTTCTGGATGCCGGGAGGCAACAGCGATCTTATACCCGAAACTTCGACCGGGGGAGAAGCTGCTTATTCTTTCTCAGGCACAACTCCTTCAGGAAGGCACAGCACAGTTGATATAACCTTTCATTCATCTGCAGTCAGTAATCTGATTCAGTGGGTGCCGGGAGAATCAGGAATATGGTCGGCAGAAAATGTGCGCAGCGTCAGAGTGACAGGAATGGAAAGCAAGGCAGGAATAACACTTCCGCTTGAGAGTGGCAGCGTCAGAACATCACTTAATTATTCATTTACCCGGTCAGTGATTCAATCGTCAGACATACAGAATGACAAATCTATAGGCAAGCAGCTGATATACACTCCGCTGCATCATGTGAACGGCAGTGCCGGGTTTACATGGCGGTTTGTAAATATCGGAGCTGTAGTCATTTACGAGAGCAAACGGTATACAACCTCAGATAACAGCGAATGGCTGCCCCAGTCATTTCAGGCTGATGCAAGCCTCGGAACACAGTTCAGTGCCGGAAGATCAAAAATTGAGGTCGATTTAAAGGCAAACAATATTTTCAATACTCCGTATGAAAGCGTACAAAACTATCCGATGCCGCTGAGAAACTATTCAATAAATATGAAAATGACTCTTGGAAACACAGAGAAAAACAGAAACAAATGAAAAACCCAATACTGATATCACTGCTGATCATCCCTTTTTTATCTTCTTGCGAATCAAAGAACAATGAACCTGATCCTCTCTTCCCGGGCGGGGACGGCTTCTTTATCCTGAATGAAGGGAATTTCATGGCCGGTAACGGAAGCATCTCCTTTTACAGTCATGAGACCGCTGATATATATAACGGTCTCTTCGCATCGAAGAACGGCCGGTCACTCGGAGATGTTCCCACCTTTATGGCACAGGATGGCTCAAGGGGCTTCATCATCGTCAACAACTCCGGGACCATAGAGGTTATTGACATGAAAACCATGGAGAGCCTGGCGACAATTAAGGGGCTTGATTCTCCCCGCCGGATGGTCATCGACGGAGAAAAAGCATACGTGAGCAGCCTCTCATCGGATGAGATAACAATAATTAATATCGATGACCTCACCGTTGGCGGAACCATAGATGCCGGATGCTGTACGGAGGCTCTTGCTGTATCAGGGAACAGGCTGTTTGCCGCTCACTGGGCCGGGGGGAACAGCATCAGGGTCATTGACCTGGAAACGGAACAGGTTATCAGGACAATCACAACAGGACTTGAACCAGAGAGCATGGTTCTTGACTGCAACGGCAAGCTGTGGGTAATATGCACGGGAGGTTACATGAATGAAGAGGTGCCGGGGCTGTACAAAATTAACACAGCCACGCTTGAAATCGAGGCAATGCTGCCGTTCAGGACCCTGTTTGACAATCCTTCCTCGCTGGCAGTGAATAAAGGGGGTGACACCCTGTTTTACATTGACGAGGGGATAAGGAGGATGCCGGTTACAGCTGTGGAGTTACCATCTGCACCCTTCATACCTTCTGACGGAAGGCTTCTGTACAAGCTGGCAGTGTCACCATATAACAGCATGATCTGTGTCACTGACGCCATCGATTACCAGCAGAAGGGAGACCTGCTTGTATTCAGCAGCAAGGGGATACTTGTTGACACTGAACAAGCAGGGATAATTCCGGGTTATATGTATTGCGTGAGCGACTAAGCACTTTTTAACTAATTTTATCGCATAAATAAGAGAATTGACCGGGAGAGTATTTATAGCGACCATCGCCCTGCTGTTTTCGGCAGCGTTGTACAGCCAGACGGAGTTCCCTGCGGGTGAACCGTTGTTTCCGGATGTGAAGTCATGGCATGAGGTGCCTGTTGATCCGGCGCTGGTTGAAACGATGCGTTCGATAGACCAGCCCAAGGATCAGGCCTATCAGTTCGCAATACCTGTGGAGGTGGCGCTCACTCCTGAAAACTCCGGAATGATTGTCACAAGGGGTAACGAGACCATTTGGGTATTGCCTCTGTCATCGAAGGGAGCGCTGTCACTTAACCTTATACTGTCACCCTTTAATCTGCCGAAAGGTGCCTATGTCTACATATATGACAATGAAAGGAGGGAGGTAAGGGGTGCCTATACGAGCGAGAGCGGAGGCAACACAGGGGTATTGCCTCTTCTGCCGGTTCCCGGAGACAGGATTGTCCTGGAGTGCCATTTCCCTGGGAAATCGTTCCCGCGTGGCATGATCGGGGTGAAGCAGCTGGGGCATGACTTTGCAGGGTTCTTCAGGCTGGCAGGGGACAAGGACGCATACTACGGACGGGCAGGGGACTGTGAGGTAGACATTAACTGCTCAACCAATGCCAATTACCTCAGGGCAGCACGCTCAACTGTGAGGCTCCTTGTCGCAGGTGTTGAGCTTTGCAGCGGGGTCCTGGTAAATAATACCGGGACAGACTATAAACCCTATGTTCTGACAGCGCAGCACTGTATAGAGAATGCCTCACAGGCTGCCAACACGATTTTCGTTTTTAACTACCAGAGCCCGTGGTGCGACGGTCCTGACCTGACAAACCAGCACTCCATTTCCGGCTCGCTGCTGCGAGCCTCCAACCCTGATGTCGATTTTACTCTTGTAGAGCTCTCTTCATTCCCTTCACTGGTCTTCAGACCCTTCTTTACAGGGTGGGACATAACCCCTGGTGCACCGGCAAATACCTATTGTCTTCATCATCCGGAGGGCGATGTCATGAAGATAACCATTGACAGCAACGCTCCGGTATCGTCTGACTACCCCGTCTCCGGGTATGCGTCAAACAGCTTCTGGCGTATACTGAAGTGGGAGATGGGTACGACAGAACACGGTTCCTCAGGTGCGCCTCTCTTCGACCAGAATGGCAGGCTCCGCGGAACCCTCACCGGAGGTGCGGCAACGTGCGATATCCCTGAGAACGACTACTATGCCAAGCTCTTAAGGATGTTCAACATAACAACTATCTCTTCCACTCACCTGAAGCCATGGCTCGATCCTCTCTCTACAGGTGCCACCGTGGCCAGTGGCCGCGACCCGTATGCATGGAATCTTTCAAATTCAGATACGCTGCAGAACATTCCGCGAAGTGATGCCGGGCAGACTGATGCATATGCCGGTCCGGGTTTTGGATATTCTACCGGACATAACTCAGACAGCCTGGTCAGGTATGCTGAATATATCCCGTTCTCAGGTATAGGTGAGATAGCATGGATCAACCTGCGCATCGGTTCAACCTCATACCTCACAACCGGTGACTCGGTCCGCATTTTTGTCTGGGCAGGAGGCGCTCAGCCAGGAGCTGTCATCGCTTCGAGGAAGATAAAACTCACCGAGGTGAAGAATAATTTCGATCTGGAGGTCGACTTCGGCAGAACAGTAACAGTGACGGGACCATATTACGTCGGATATACAATATTTTATAAAAGTAAGATCACCTCTCCCCAGCCTCAGTTTTCGGTTAAACATTCTGCACCATACGCCTCCCCGGCACAGAACACTGCCTGGTTCCATAACGGAACGGCATGGAGGCCTTTTACCCAGCATCCGACATTCCCGATGGCTGTTTCACTGGCGGTAAATGTGATCATGGTTGAGAATTCGATACTGAATGACATTGGGGACGTCATTCCCGATAAAAATTCCCTGAAAGTATTTCCCAATCCTTTTACAAACAGCCTCACCTTCAGTGTCACTGACACAAGCGCATCTTCTACCTCACTCACCCTGATCGACCAGGCAGGCAGGGTAGTAAGCTCAACACAGTACAGTAACATCTTCCCTGGAGTGCTCACTCTCGAGCTTCCGTCACTGGCACCGGGTGTCTATCATTACAGCATCGTTAATGACAACGTCATGAATACCGGCACTCTGGTCAAAATTGATTCCAGGCAATGAGGTTGTTATATCTCCTTCCGGCGTCTCTGCTTATAATTCTTTCATGTAATGGCAGAAACAATGCCGGGGTAAGATCAGCTCAGGAGCAGAAGCCTGCACAGATAATGGCAGCACGGTTCAGTATTGAGGACCAGGACGGCATTGCCAGGCTGGTAATTACTGATCCGTGGCAGAATGCATCCGGTGAACGGCTGGTGTATTATCTTGTCCCCGATGGGGTGGTTATCCCTGAGAATGTGCCGCAGGAGGATGTTATCAGAATACCGGTAGAAAGGATGATATGCATGTCAACGACACATCTTGCTGTCTTGAGTGCCCTGGGGGCAACTGACGTCATCGCAGGAGCGTCAGGGACAAATCTCGTGTTCGATGCCTCACTGGGAAAAGCAATAGAAGAGGGGCGGATACCCGATGTCGGATATGAAGGGAGCCTTGACAAGGAACTTATTGTCTCACTGAGACCTGATCTGCTGATGGCATACGGCGTTGGTGCATCATCAGCAGAATACCTTCGCAAACTGTCAGATATGGGAGTGAAGGTAATGTTCAATGCTGACTACCTGGAGGAACACCCGCTGGCCAGGTGTGAGTGGATAAAGGTCTTTGGTCTCCTGACGGGAAAGAAAGAAAAGGCTGACAGTCTGTACGCAGCAGTATCGGATAACTATCTCCGTCTTGCTGAAATGGTCAGAATAAGTGCTGAATCAAGGCCTGCAGTTCTCCTGGGAGCACCATGGGAGGATGTATGGTATATCTCGCCGGCAAACTCTTACGTCGGGAGACTGATAAGTGATGCAGGGGGGCGGTACCTTTTCGATGATCTTGCCGCACCCAATTCGTTGCCATATGCCGTAGAGGCTGTCTTCAGGAGGGCGACAGAGGCCGATCTGTGGATCAATCCCGGCACTGCGGAAAGCCTTGGCGACATAGCGGCGTATGATCACAGGATGACAAAGCTTCCGGTCTACAAATCAGGCAATGTCTGGAATAACAGGAAGAGGATGACACCCGGAGGAGGCAATGACTATTGGGAGTCAGCGGTCGTCAGGCCTGATATCCTTCTGGCCGACTTTATCTCCATCATTCATCCGGAGCTGCTGCCCGGTCAGCAGCCCTATTATTTCATGAGGCTGAAATGAGCATAATGATGTCACGTGCCTCATCAGGAATGATTTTTCTTTTGCTGCTCTTGCTGCTCACTCTCCTCTTTGTCCTTGATCTTTTGGTCGGAAGCACCCACCTCGACGCAAGAGATGTCTTCTTATCACTCTTTGGCAACGGCACCGGGCACGGTGAGATTATCGTCATGCAGTTTCGCCTTCCCAAGGCTCTGACAGCTGTCATTGCCGGAACTGCAATGGCGGTCAGTGGCCTGCTTATGCAAACCCTCTTCCGTAATCCTCTTGCCGGTCCCGATGTTCTCGGGGTGAGCTCCGGCGCCGGCCTGGGGGTGGCTCTCACACTGCTGACGCTGTCACCGCTGCTCAGCATCAGGACAGACTCCCCGCTTTACGGCTGGAGCATGATACTGGCGGCGTGGGCCGGCGCCGGAGCGGTGATGATGCTGGTCATGACGGTTGCCGCAAGGATGAGAGACATAATGTCAGTACTTATAATCGGATTGCTGCTCGCCAGTGCAATATCTTCCATCGTCAGCCTGCTGCAGTACTTCAGCAACGAGACCATGCTGAAGACATATGTGATCTGGACCATGGGTA
>JALOMM010000088.1 GCA_025455535.1 Bacteroidales bacterium
ACAGCAAAGGAGAAGTGATAACCCTTGCCGTTCACCTCGGGTGACAGTGCGAGCGTCTCGGTCGGACATGTGACAACACATACTTCACACCCCTTGCACCTCTCCCTGTCAACTACAACAGCACCTTTTATCTTAGCCATATCTTTAAGTATTTCTTATTTCTAATAATTGATAATCATTTTAATACAGGATTATTCTCACTGAACAGCCTCAGTCTCGCGTCAAGCACGGGTAACTGTTCCCGCCTTACCTGTGATACACATGCCCTGAGTCCTTCAGTCCTCTCACTGCCTGTTATGTTAAGAGTGATCGCTGCAATTCCGTATGCAAGCAACTCCTGCAACAGTGCTGCCCCGCTGAATCCGGGATATGAGATTGTGAAATAGAACCCGTCAGCAAGGGGCTTTTCAATATCCCTGTCATATACTATTGTAAAGCCGTGTTTTATAAAGATATCTTTCATGGCCGCAGCCTTGAGACCATACTCCTTTGTATTCTCGACAAAGTTATAAATCCCTTCGTTGACAGCCTTAAGAATCGCGGTAAATCCATACTGAACAGAATGTGCCACCCCTGACGAGAGGGCGTAGAGTGCGCCGAAGATCATTGCCCTGCCGAAGAGATCTGAAGAATAGTACCTTAACAGGTCAGGGTAACGGCGGTTGTAGAGATGATCAGACATCACAAGGAGTCCTGCCCGCTGTCCGGCATAGCTGAATACCTTGGAACCTGATATCAGAAGAATATAGTCATCGCAGTATTTGGCCACGGTAGGCTGGTAAGGGGGTACTCCCGGGCGGGAGTAGTCTGTACGGAAGTCCATCCCGAAATAGGCCAGATCCTCCACAACAATCACATCATACCTGGCAGCAAGACGGCCTATTGTACGCAGCTCGTCTTCAGTGAAACAGATCCAGGAAGGGTTATTGGGATTAGAATAGAGTATGGTTGAGACTTTTCCGCACTCAAGCATCGATTCGAGTTTGGGACCCAGTTTTTCCCCGCGGTAGTTGTAAACGTCAAAGGACCTGTAATCCTGCCCCAGTATCCTTGTCTGTGTCTTCTGCACCGGGAAGCCCGGGTCAATGAAGAGGGTCCCTTCCTTCGTCCTGTCATTCCTGTTGGCAACCATGAAGCTTGCCATACCGCCCATCATTGATCCGGCAGTGGGGACACAGCATTCAGGACTTACATCGATGTCAAGAAAGAGTTTTACAAACCTTGAGGCCTCGGTCTTGAACTCAGGCAATCCTTCTATATCCGGATAGATCGAAGCAACCCCTTTCCGGAGAGCATCTATCTCAGCATTTACACCTACCTCCGCCGACGGCAATCCGGGGACGCCCATCTCCATCCTTATGAACTCCACACCGGTCTCGTTGCGGAGTATATTCACCAGTTTTACGATCTCCCTTATGCTTGCATATCCGAGATCTGTGATGCCGCTGGAGGATATCGCGTTGCTTACGGTTTTCCTGTTAATGGGGGTATTTTCCATATAATTTTCAATTTTTTCCCTCATTACTGCCTGCAAGATATAAATTCTTAAGAGACCATTACATGCTTTTTGTCACCATTGATGCATCCGTTTATTCATCTTCTTTTGCTGCAGCGGTTATCTGCTTCTGGCTGAGAATGCCAGTATGACGCCCAGCACTGTGCTCAGGATGGCAGCAAAAAGTATCTGGAACTCCGGCGGCAGAAGGAATGTGACCGTCTGGGCCGGTATCCAGAAGAATGGTATGGTCCTTTTAAGGACATAGCCCCACATTGAATTCCAGTCTATGGCCTTCAAAATTGCAGTTACGTCGGGCATCCTGAACAGCCCGGACGCTTCTCCCCGCGAGGCAGCTATGTGTGTGTCCGTAACCCTGTGTGTCACCATGAGAACAGGGGCATAGAATATGTTAAGAAAGAAGCTGATGCAGAACGAGAGCAGCACCTTCGGGGCTGTGACGCCTCCTGCCATGACCGCGGCAGTATCTTCCATCCCCAGGTGACCGGCGATGAGAGGTACTCCACCCGAGAAAATGACAAATGCTGCCTTGACCGTCATTCCGAGAAAACCCCACACCAGGGCTCTCGGTATCAGCCCGAAGTTTTTGGGAATATAGGCTCCTCCCTTTATCCTGCTTCCGAGCATCTCGCCCATTGTTGCCAGGATCGCAAATTTGATGAAGCTTGCAGTAAAAGCCCACTCTCTGCTGAACCACAGGAAGGAATCATAAAGCCGGTGTGACAGAAAGAACGGAATAAAAAGCCCGGTAAAAACAAGTAAGAAAATTATGTCTGAACGTTTCATTATTATTTGCGATTTGCGATTTGAGATTTGCGATTTTACGTACTTCTCCCGGGCTACTGCCTATTGCCCATTGCCTACTGCCTCAATTCTGATCCGGGCATCAACCGCAACAATATTATCGCCTTCAGCCAACAGCGGGTTAATATCCATCTCATAAATCTCCGGTGCTGCTGCCAGGAGGTCAGAGAGAGAGGTTATCACCTTCATGAATGCCTCCTCGCTTATCCCCCTGCTGCCGCGTACTCCCTTCATTATTATGTATGACTTCAGTGACCTTATCATCGACCGGGCTTCACTCTCAGAGACAGGAGCAAGGCATGTTGCGACATCCTTAAAGACCTCGATAAATACACCCCCCATTCCGGCCATGATGAGGTGTCCGAACTTATCCTCCCTCTTTGCGCCGCAGAAGAGCTCCCTGCCTGAGATCATTTTCTGTACAAGTATTCCTGTCACCCCCTCAAGAGTGATCATCCTGATGAACTCCCGCCGCGCCTCTTCCGCGCTGCTGACATTGAGGACCACCCCGCCAATATCTGATTTATGCACCGGTCCCACCACCTTCATCACCACCGGGAATCCCATCTTTGAAGCCCCGGCAGCTGCCTCATCGGCAGAAATAACTACTGCTTCCGGTACTCTGGCTATTCCTGAAGCATCGAGCAGTTCCGTCACCTTATCAGGTGAGAGGTAACCGTTGCCGGCACTGTCGATCACCGACCTTACCCGGGAATAATCTGTCACTGCACTGCCTCGCTCATCCTGTGCCGGCTGCGGCGTATTGTACACCCTGCAAAGGGCCCTTGCGAATAGTACCTCATCAAAGAACATCGCATTACCATTCGCAGCAAAACCGGCGATCTCCCTTTTGACATTTATTACCGAAGGCATAATTGGATATATCGGCTTACGGCATGTTCTTATCTTATTGTGCAACAAATCATAAACATCATCAACAGGAAAGAGCCCCGGACTCCCGAAGATTACGGCAACAGCGTCTATCTCCTTAAAATCGTTCTCGCAGGCTTCGATGATATGTCCTAGCTGTTCTGCAGTGCCTGTCGCCAGGAAATCTATCGGATTTGCGACTGATGATCCCGGATAAAGCCTGGCAAGCAGTCTCTCAGCAGCCTCTCCGCTTATCCGCGGTACTGACAGTCCACCTTCACTGAGGGCATCGGTGAGCATCACTGCCGGTCCGCCGGCATGTGTCACAACTGCGATCCTGTTGCCGGTAAGAGGCCTGTAGGTGAAAAGCGAAGCCACCGTTGCCAGCTCGCTGCGGCTGGAGCATCTGACGATGCCGGCCTTGCGGAAGAGAGCCTCCACGGCGCTGTCAGGCGAGGCCATGGCACCCGTATGAGATGATGCTGCCCTTGAGCCTGCCTCCGACGTTCCGGCCTTTATGGCTGCAATGCGACATCCTTTTCTTATAAGGGAAGAGGCATGTCTGAGCAACCTTGCAGGGTCGGAGATGCTCTCCACATACAGCAGCTTGATCCTCGAACTTTTTTCAGGATCGAACGTAAGATCGAGGTGCTCGAGCACATCCTCAACCCCCGTCTGGGCGCTGTTTCCTACTGACCATACACTTGAGAACCGCAACCCTCCGGTGATTGCCGTCTCCATGATGAAGACGGCCGTAGCCCCTGATCCTGAGATGAAGTCGACACCCGAAGGTGAGAGGGGCGGCAATGGCTCCGTGAATACGCCGTAATAATTTACATTCAGAAATCCAATACAGTTGGGCCCGATGAGGGTGCCCCCGGTGCTTTTTATAATATCAACTATCTCATGTTCCAGTGCTGCACCCTCTTTGCTCTCCTCACTAAAGCCGGCAGAGAGGATAATAAATCCACCTGTCTTCTTGTCCCTGGCAAGCGTACGGACAATATCAGGACAGAAGCGTGCTGCAACTGCAATCACTGCCATGTCTGTCTGCGGCAGGGCCGGGACATCGGGATAGGATGTAACACCCTGCACAAGCCGGGCTTTGGGGTTGACGACAAAGATCTCTCCCCTGAATCCGCAGCCCAGAAGATTCTTCAGCACCTTGCCTCCGGCCTTGGTGACGTCATCAGAACCTCCGATAACAGCTATGGTCTTGGGGTTCAGTAGTTTATCGCTTATCATTTTCCCGCTTTGTGTTCATTTCTAAAGGTAGAAACATTTTAAAATATAACAAATGATTGTGGTGCGTTGTCTCAGGTCTGTTGGTCTGAAGGTCTTAAGGTCTGAAGGTCCAACATTAATCCCTTCAACAAACTAATATTATGCTGCATAATATTATATTTGACAGCCCTGAATAGAAAGGGAATTCTAATTTTGACAATTCAAACCGGCATCATATGAAAAAGAACAATAGTCTCCTGATGATCGCGGCCGCAGTGCTGCTTACCCTCTCCTGCACAGTACTTAATGCCCAGTACAGGGATATCGATCCCGACGGACCGGGCTATGCCGAGAACTGCACCAGCATCATGGTCGGGAAACTGGCATCGGCAGACGGATCTGTAATGACATCGCATACTTGCGACGGCAACTACCGCACATGGCTTGAAGTCGTACCGGCGGGGACACCCGGAAAGGATTCTATCCGTCCCATTTTCTGGGGTACACTGCATACCGAGGCAGCATGGGATATGACAAAAGTAACCCGCAAGGGGGAGATACCTGAAGCCTCCTCCACCTTCGCCTTCCTCAGCACGGCATACCCCTGTCTCAACGAGAAGCAGCTTGCCATTGGTGAGACAACAATATACGGCCGGAAGGAACTGATCAACCTGGATGGGCTGTTTCTCATAGAGGAGCTGGAAAAGATAGCCCTTCAGAGATGCACTACGGCAAGGGAGGCGATAGCCCTCATAGGATCGCTGGCTGAGCAGTATGGCTATGGTGACCTGGCTGAGTGCATCACCATCGCAGACCCTGATGAGGTATGGCAGCTTGAGATAGCAGGGTCAGGCCCGGGCATACCCTCTTCGCTGTGGGTAGCCCAGAGGATCCCCGATGACCATGTTGGCATCGCCGCAAACATACCGAGGATATCTGACGTAAGGTTCAATGACCCTGATAACTTCATGACATCAAAGGACCTTCGCAAAAAAGCAAAAGACCTTGGCTACTGGGACGGAAAGGAACCGTTCAAATTCTACAAGGTGATAGGCACCGGCAAACCCTACGCCATCCGCGAGTTCTTTGTCCTCAGCACCCTCGCCCCTGAACTGGGCCTGACGATGGAGATGGAAGAGCTCCCCTTCTCGGTGAAGCCGGCGAAGAAGCTGTCTGTCAGTGACGTGATGGCTTTCTTCCGTCAGACTTATGAGGGGACACCTTATGACATGACAAAAAACCTCCTTGTGAAGGTGACTAAGAAAGACGAGGCAGGGGTGGAATATACCGATACGATAAAGTCTCCTGTTGTTTCGAACTGGATGAATGCAGACGTGCGAACCCTGATCAACGAACTTAAACCCGGGACAATTGAGAGACAGAGGACCATTGCCATTGCCGGTTGCTCATACTCACATGTCATCCAGTGCCGCGACTGGCTGCCCGACGAGGTCGGCGCAGTGGCGTGGTTTTCATTCGATAATCCCGGACAGAGCCCCCGTATTCCCATTTTCTCAGGGACTATGTCACTGCCTGAAAGCTTCCGTATATGCGGTCAGCACCGCTACCGTGAGGATGCTGCCATATGGTCTTTCCGCGAAGCCAACAGGCTTGCAACGGTGAACTGGGACCGCGGCCGGAAGCTCATCGAACCCGCAGTTCTGGAGATGGAAGAGAAAGCCATCGCCGAGATGCCGGCACTGGAGGAGAGGGTGAAAACTCTCGTCAGCCAGGGGAAGAATGAAGAAGCAGCCAGAATTGTCACGGAATATACCAACTCCTTCGCACTTGCAGCCATGAATCGCTGGCAGGAGATGAAGCGCGTACTCTGGGGGATGTTCGGCAGAGGGTTCTGAAAAAAAAGTTCAGATATCCTGAACACTTCAGATGGTATACTTGTTATAAGTTTCAAGGCTAACTGGCACTATGACCTCCGCGATACAGTCGATACTCGACAAAGAGTATCTGGAAAGATCCGACATCATTGAACTGTTGAGATGCAGCGAAGAGGAAGCGGAATACGGCGTGACAACCGGAAAGTTGAACACTATACCCTTACCAATGAAGAGGTGATCGAGGCAGCCATGACAGCATACAGGCTGAATTTCGGATCAATAGCAATACAGTCAGGGGAGAACACCTCCGGGTCATTCATCTCCAATATCGAAGAGCTCATCGTTACCATCAGGAAGATGACAGAAGGGCGTCTCGGCATCACCCTCTCAATGGGTGAGCAGAAGAGAGAGACCTACAAGCGCTGGTTTGATGCCGGTGCGCACAGGTACCTTCTCAGGATAGAGACGTCAAGCCCTGACCTTTACCGCAAGGCGCACCCGGATGACGGCATGCACAATTATTACAACAGGCTTGAATGCCTGCAGATTATAAAGGAGACGGGGTATCAGACCGGCACAGGGGTGATGATAGGCCTGCCATGCCAGTCACTGACCCATCTGGCAGACGATATTTTATTTATGCGCGATTTTGACATTGACATGTGTGGCATGGGCCCGTTCATAGAGCACTCAGACACTCCCCTTGGGAAAAACGGAACGGAGAACCTCTTCCTGAAAGAACGGTTCAGCCTTACTCTCAGGATGATAGCCATTGCACGTATTGTGATGAAGGATATCAATATTGTCGCTTCAACAGCCATGCAGACCGTCGATAAATTCGGCCGTGAGAAAGCCATTGCATGCGGAGCAAACGTCATCATGCCCAACCTTACTCCTGAGAGATACAGGTCAGGATACCGCATCTATGAAGGGAAGCCTGCCTTTAAGGAAATCGAGGAGGTCAATGTCAGCGGACTGAATATGGATCTCATCCCCGGCACTGTAATAGGTCTGGGTATCTGGGGCGACACCCCTCATTTCAACAAGCGGATGGCAAAATCATGAATATGTTCAATAACAAGATTCCAACATAACAACCTGTATCATTTTTTTGCGAAATTGCCTTCCGTTCTCAAACCCTGATTCATGAAAAAAATCTTCCTTCCTGCCATAGTCATTATGGCTGCAGTAACACTACATGCCCAGACAACCCTCGATTATTTTTTGCCCGCAGGAGTCGCATACAATAAGGATATCCCAACCCCTGCTTCTTATATCGGTCACGAAGTGGGTGAATGGCATGTGACTCACGACAAATTGCTGGGCTACATGAAGCTTCTTGCTGAGAAATCAGACAGGGCCGTATGGGAAGAATACGGTAAGAGCTGGGAAGGACGACCCCTCGGCAATCTCATAATCTCTTCTCCCGCAAATATTGAACGGATTGAGGAAATAAGGCTTGAACACCTTAAAATATCTGACCCTGCCCGTTCATCTTCAGCAGATTTGTCGACCATGCCCGTCATCATCAAACTGGGCTACGGCGTACACGGTAACGAGTCAAGTGCGCAGAACGCATCACTGATCTCAGCCTATTATCTCACTGCCGGAGAAGGTCCTGAAATAGATAAGATCCTCGAGCATGCAGTTATACTCATAGACCCCGCCCTTAACCCCGACGGTCTGCAGAGACATTCAACATGGGTAAACATGTACCGTGGCATGACCCTTACCACTGATCCTGCCAGCCGCGAATTCAGTGAGGCATGGCCCGGCGGAAGAACCAACCACTACTGGTTTGACCTCAACCGCGACTACATCATGCTGCAGCACCCCGAGAGCGTCGGCCGGGTGGCAGCATTCCACAGGTGGATGCCCAACATCAACACCGACCATCACGAAATGGGCGCCAACTCATCATTCTTCTTTCAGCCCGGAGTACAGACACGAAATAATCCTGTTGTGCCCATTGAGAACCAGGAGATGACAGCACTTATCGGAAGCTATCACGCCCGGCACCTTGACAGCATCGGCAGCCTTTATTACACTGAGGAGAGCTTTGACGACTTCTACCTTGGGAAGGGCTCAGCCTATCCGGATGTGCACGGCTCGATAGGCATTCTGTTTGAACAGGCTGGCCTTAAGGGACATATGCGCGAGGTGCCCGGAGGGGTGATCACCTTTCCGTTTGCCATCAGGAACCAGTTCACCGTTACCCTTTCCACCATCGAGGCAGGCCTCGACATGAGAGTC
>JALOMM010000089.1 GCA_025455535.1 Bacteroidales bacterium
AGTTGTTCAGGGGATCATTGACCTTCCCGTAGTATTGCCCCACACTGCTGCAGGCATAGCGCTGCTGGGGTTCATCTCGCGCGAGGGTCTCCTCGGGGGTGTGGCACAGAAGGCAGGAATTATTCTTGTCAACAACGGTGCAGGCATTGCGCTGGCGATGGCATTCGTCAGCGTCCCTTTTCTTATCAACGCCGCCCGTGACGGTTTTGCGGCTGTACCCGAGAGGATAGAGAAGGCAGCCCTGACCCTCGGCGCTACACAGTCACGCATCTTCTTCACCGTCTCAATGCCCATGGCCTGGAGGTCGATCGTCTCCGGTTTTATCATGATGTTCGCCCGTGGCATGAGTGAGTTCGGGGCAGTGGTCATCATCGCATACCACCCTATGATAGCTCCTGTACTGATCTATGAACGGTTTAACGCCTACGGCATCAACTATGCGCGTCCGGCTTCAATAATATTTATACTTGTGGCACTGGTCTTCTTTGTGTTCTTCAGGACGCTGGCCACAGAAAGAAGGATGATATTCAGGAGGGAAGATGAAACTGCGGACTGAAAAGGTAAGCAAGAGGCTGGAGGCCTTCTCCCTGAAGGAGATAACCCTGGAGGTGTCAAAGGGAGACTACTATGTCCTTCTGGGCCGGTCGGGAGCAGGAAAGACTCAGCTGCTTGAGCTTATCTGCGGACTCACCAGTCCTGACAGCGGGAAGATATATCTTGACGGCGAGGAGATAACCCATAAGAGGGTGCAGGAGAGGGGCATAGGGATGGTCTTCCAGGATTTTTCGCTCTTCCCCCACTATACGGTACGCGATAATATCGCTTATCCCCTGAACATCAGGAAGATGCCAAAGGAGGAGCAGGAGAAGAGGATTGACCATGTGGCGGAGGAGATGAACATAACGCATCTCCTGTCGCGCAAGCCCTATTATCTTTCAGGGGGAGAGAAGCAGCGCGTGGCACTGGCAAGGACACTGGTCACTGATCCCCGCGTGTTGCTGCTTGATGAGCCAATGGCATCTGTCGATGCCAGCCTGAAAGACAGTATCAGGAGGATGTTGCGGCGCCTGAACCGCGAGGGACAGACAATTATACATGTTACCCACGACTTCGGTGAGGCTATCAGCCTTGCCAGCAGGGTGGGTGTCATGCATAACGGGAGGATAATTCAGGAGGGGACCCCCCTGGAGGTATTCAATCATCCGGTCAACAGGTTCGTGGCGAGATATGCAGGGATAAAAAACTTCTTCAGGGCTACCTTCATCACCTCTTACAACACCTTCTCAGGCATAACCGAGAACAGGACAAAATTTAAACTGCCAAAGGCTGATTACCCTTCTGCCGGGCTGCTCATCATAGGCAGCAGCGAGGTGCTGCTCTCGAGGCAGGGTGCGGCAGGGATACAGATGAACAACATACGGGGCGTAATAGATGATATTGTACCCTCAGCCACCGGATACGAGATATCCGTTGCGGCAGGGGATTTCTTTTATGTGGATATCACTCACCGGGAGATGGAGCAGAACAACTTTATTACAGGGGAGAAGGTCATCCTTTCATTCCCTCCGGAGGCACTGCGGCTTGTAGGCGAGGCAGAGGAGTCAAGGCAATACTGAAGAATATGATAACATTCGAAGAGGCATACACGATAATGATGGAGTCAGTCTTTCACACGGGGAAAGAGCAGGTTCCGTTCAGAGAAGCATCGGGGCGGGTGCTGGCAGCCCCTGTCAGGAGTGACATGGACATGCCTCCGTGGGATAAGAGTGCCGTTGACGGGTTTGCCTGTCACAGGGATGACCTGGGCAGCGACCTCACTGTGCTTGAGACTGTTCCTGCCGGCGTCATGCCTTCCATGAAGGTCACTCCCGGCACCTGCTCACGCATCATGACCGGCGCTGCCATACCGGAGGGTGCCGACTATGTCTTCATGCTTGAAGAATCAGAGGAGAGTGAAGTTGGCAGGGTCAGGTTCACCGGGAAAGCGGGCAGGACTAACATAGCCAGGAGGGCGGAGGATCTGTACCAGGGACAGACCGTGCTGAAGCCGGGGCATTTCATCAGCCCTCAGCATATTGCCGTCATGGCAATGGCCGGTGCCACCGAAGTGACCGTCAGCAAAAGGCCCATGGTGGGGATCATAAGCACCGGCAACGAGCTTGTGGAGCCCGGGGAAATACCCTCCGGAGCACAGATACGAAACAGCAACGGATGGCAGCTCCTTGCCCAGGTGGAAAGGGCAGGAGCAACAGGGAGATATTACGGCATTGCGAGGGATGACATCGAGTCGACCTCACGTCTCCTGCAGGCTGCCCTGACGGATAATGATGTTGTTCTCCTTTCGGGAGGAGTCTCAGCCGGCGATTTTGACCTGGTCCCGCAGGTGATTAAGGAAGCCGGGCTGAAGGTGCATTTCAGCCAGGTGGCGATGCAGCCGGGAAAGCCCCTTACTTTCTGTACAGGTGACAGGAAGGCTGTTTTTGGCCTCCCCGGCAATCCTGTCTCGGTATTTGTCCAGTTTGAGATCATGGTGAGGCCCTTCCTGAATAAGATGGCAGGTGTGACGGAGAAGGAGCCTGAGATAATGATGCCACTGGCGACAGATTACTCCAGGCCGAGGGCAGACAGGAGGGCGTATATACCTGTCATCATGACAGACAGGTTCGAGGCAATGCCTGTTGAGTATCACGGTTCGGCACATATATCATCTTTTGCCGGGGCGTGGGGGATCATTACCATTCCGAAGGGTCAGAGCTGGATTCAGAAAGGAGAGCCGGTAAGTGTTAGACAGATTTAACAGGAATATAAATTACCTCCGTATCTCAGTCACCGACAGGTGTAACCTGCGGTGCACGTACTGCATGCCCGGTGAGGGGATAAAACTCCTCAGCCACAGTGACATCCTTACCTATGATGAGATAACAGCCTTCACCCGTGATGCCGTCGCCATGGGCATAACGAAGGTGAGGCTTACCGGCGGCGAGCCGCTGGCAAGGAGGGGTATCACCACACTGGTAAGGATGCTGGCGGGGCTGGAGGGTATCACCGATCTGTCAATGACAACCAATGGCACGATGCTGGCAGGTGCTGCACAGGAGCTTGCAGATGCCGGTCTGATGAGGGTCAACATCAGCCTTGACACCCTTGATCCGGTGAAATACAGCAGCATGACACGCGGAGGTAACATGGCTGATGTGCTTGAGGGGATCAGGGCTGCGCAGCGGGCTGGCCTCAGGCCGGTGAAGATCAACTGCGTCATCAAGAGCACTCCTGATGAGAACGATGCCCGTATGGTTGCCGAATTCTGCATGAGGGAGGGACTGGAAGTGAGGTTCATCAGGGAGATGGATCTTGCCGGGGGGACCTTCTCAGTAGTACACGGAGGCACCGGGGGGCACTGTGCCCGTTGCAACAGGCTCCGTCTTACCCCCGACGGGATGGTCAGACCCTGCCTCTTCAGCAACATCGCATACAGCATTCGCGAGCTGGGCACCAGGGAAGCCCTCCGGATGGCACTGGAAAACAAACCTGAGAAGGGGACAACGAATTCTACAAACGGATTTTATAATATAGGAGGATAGACAATGACCCGACTGACACATACCGATGAGAGCGGCAGGGCCCGCATGGTAGATACGGGCAGCAAGCCTGTTCAGCAGCGCACCGCTGCAGCCTCAGGCAGGATCAGCATGCTTCCCGCGACGCTGAAGCTGGTGAATACTAACATGATGAAGAAGGGAGATGTGCTGACAGTAGCCGAGATAGCCGGCATACAGGCGGCAAAGAGGTGCGGGGAACTGATCCCTCTGTGCCATAACATTCCCCTCGACCAGGTCAGTGTCACGCTTACCACTGACAGTGATGGTGTCAGGGCAGAAAGCACCGTACGGTGCACCGGACGAACGGGTGTGGAGATGGAAGCGCTGACAGCGGTCAGTGTTGCGCTTCTTACCGTATATGACATGTGCAAGGCGGCTGACAAGGGGATGGTGATCACAGATATCAGACTTGATAAAAAGGAGAAGCATGATGTTGCCTGAGAGATTCAGAGTGCTTGTCATTACCCTCAGCGACAGGGCCTGCAGGGGTGACTATGAAGACCTCAGCGGCCCCGCCGTGGTCAGCCATGTAAGGGAAATAATGGATAAGGCAGGATGGGCATGCGAAATAAATTCGTCATTGTTGCCTGACGACCCGGAGATGCTGCGTGAAGCCATGGAGAGAGCAGGGGAGATGGATCTTGTCATCACCACCGGAGGGACGGGGATAGGGCCCCGTGACTGCACACCGGATGTAATACGGCCGATGCTGACGAAGGAGATGCCGGGAATCATGGAGATGATCAGGGTGAAGTACGGAACAGTGAATGCCGGGGCACTGCTCAGCAGGGCCGTGGCAGGGGTGAGAGGAAAGACTGTCGTTTATACCCTTCCGGGGTCAGTGAAAGCAGTGAATGAGTATATGTCAGAGATAAGCAAAACGCTGGAGCATACATTTTATATGCTTTACGGTACAGACAGGCACAAATAACAAAGGTTTCAGAGCAACCCCCTGCTGTTCACAACAACAGCATCCGTGAGACGGTCATACCGCTGCTGCGGGTTACGGAAATAAGTAAGTATAAGGTAATCGTTCTCAGTCTGGTAATGGCTTCCTTCAAAGAAGGCACCCTCAGGCAGGCGTGACCTGTCAGGGATAAAGGCAAACTCATAGTTGTACCATCCCTGCTTGAGAAGGATCGTCGCCTCGTAGCATCCTCTGCCCGGGTTATATGTCATCATGTTGTCAGGCCCGTAGCTCCAGCCGTTGAATGCTCCGGCAACATATACCGAGCCCCCCTGGGCCTCCCTCTGTACCGGCAGGGTGAAGTAAACGTAGACGTAATCGGCATCAGTGCCGGGCTCCTTGCTCTCTTCCATGGCTATCCAGTACTGTCCGTTGAGGTCGTCGTCAAGGAAATACTGTCTGAACTCCCTGTCGGCAGAAGGTATCAGATAGACATGGTAACGCCCCTGCAGGTATTCTATGGCCCTGACATTCTGCCGTGTCTGCCTTATAGTCTTGATGTCGAAGTACCTGAACTCATTTCCCCCCGGCATGAGAGTCTTGTCAGAGAGGGCATTGAACTCGATCTTTGCCGTGCTCACAAAGTCAGGCAGCAGGTTGTACCTGGCCCTGTCCCACCTTCCGTTCTGGTTCTGCAGAATGGTAAGGGTTACCTGCCGGTAGAGATCAGTGACCGGCAATTTGCCTGTTCCAACAGTTATCTCAGGCTGCTGGTGCGTATCAACCGTTCCGGGCTTCATCGGCCTGCGGAAGACGACAGATGTGGCGGTACTCTTCTCATGAACAAGGAACCTTCTCGTCAGGAGGGGGGTGCCAGGCTCTGAAGAGTCATATATAACAATTATGTAATTTCCTGATATCTTGAAGTTTATGTCTTCATTAGGGATGCTGAGAGTATAATGCGAATAGCTGACCAGGGTATTGAATGAAGGGGTGTAGTCATATATCCTGTTCTCCTCCATCCCTTCAAGGTAATCGCTGGTGAAGATGTCGCTCCTGTTCCAGTCGCGGTCGCAATGGATGAAAGTGTAAGAGAGTGATCCGGCATCACTGTCAAGAAGGTCAAAGTTGAGGGTTATCTGTTCAGGGGTGTTGATCTGAATGACAGGATATGAGAGCCTCCAGCCCTCTTTCCCGAACCAGACGCTCTTCACTTCACGGGCTGCATAATCAACTGTCGGGATATCCTGTGCAGATGAAGAAAAAAGTCCGGATAAAATTAATATTACCGATAAACTTAATACTTTTAACATTGTTAAAGAGGCAGTCTGAGTTCTGCCTGGCTAAAAATACAAATATCCTGCCGTACAGTAACAAACCGCAGTTGAAAAACTAATGTGTGATTTTTGTCATATATATCTGTGAAGGAAATAACAATGAGTTATACTTGCATTCTGAAATTGAAATAAGCTGAAGCCAATATATGTCAACAACAATCAGATTACGCAAAGGATTAAACATCAGGCTAGCCGGGAAGGCCGAGAAGATACTTCTTCCGGAGGCTCCCGTCGGCAGGTACGGGGTCAGGTTTGCTGACTTTCCCGGTCTCACTGCCAGGCTTGAGGTCAAGGAAGGGGCTGTGGTCAGCGCAGGCAGTGTCCTGTTCCATGACAAGCTCATTCCTGAGATAAAGTATGTGTCGCCTGTCAGCGGGGTGGTAAAGGAGATTGTCCGTGGCGAGAAGCGCCTGCTGACGGAGATCGTCATTGAACAGCAGGGTAATGAAAAGGTTGATTTCGGTACCGCTGACCCTCTTAAGCTGACGCGCGAGGAGGTAAAAAACAGGATGATGCTCTCCGGTTTGTGGCCTGTGATGAGACAACGGCCTTACCATATCGTGGCACGTCCGGGGGCAGTGCCGAAGGCAATTTTTATTTCCGCATTTGACACTGCTCCTCTGGCTCCCGATCTTGATTTCATAATGACCAATACGCAGGGGGGGCATCTTCAGACAGGCATCAATGTGCTGTCGCGCCTCACTGACGGCAAGATCCATCTCTCCTTTGACAAGGACGGATCGAAAGTGGCGGAGGTCAGAAACCTGAAGGGGGTTGAGCTTCATACCTTCACAGGTCCGCATCCGGCAGGCAACGTAGGGATTCATATACATCATATTGACCCGGTATCAAAGGGAGAGGTGGTATGGTACACTGACATACAGGATGTTGTTGCGCTGGGCAGGCTGTTCAACACTGGATCATATAACCGTGACCGCATTATTGCGCTGGCAGGTCCGGGTGTCATGCATCCCAAGTACCACCGTACCAGGGCCGGGGCATCAGTCAGCGCAATCCTCAGGTCGAACCTCAGGGATAAGAACCAGAGGGTCATCAGCGGAAATGTCCTGACAGGCAAGAAGATATCAGATGAAGGCTCCATAGGGTTCTATGACAATATGGTGACTGTCGTGCCGGAAGGAGACTACAGCGAGTTCTTCGGATGGGCACTGCCGGGCTATGACAAGTACAGCTACTGGAAGACCTTCCTGTCAAAGCTGATACCGAAGAAGGAGTATGTGCTTGACACAAACATGCACGGCGGGCACAGGGCGTTCGTCGTAACCGGACATTATGAGAACGTCCTTCCGATGGATGTCTATCCCGTGCTCCTGGTGAAGGCGATAATGTCAGGTGACGTGGAACTCATGGAGAACCTCGGCATTTACGAGGTGGCGGAAGAGGACCTTGCCCTGTGCGAATACATCGATCCGTCAAAGATCGAGTTTCAGGAGATCATCCGTCAGGGCATTGACCTGATGATTAAGGAAATGAATTAATAATGGTAATAGTTTTATAATGAACTTCTTACTCAAACAAATAAAGAAGATAAAGCCCCAGTTTGAACAGGGGGGGCGCTTCGGGAAGCTCAGGTCTGTCTTCGAGGGCTTTGAGACTTTCATATTTGTCCCGGAGAAAGTGACCTCAAAGGGCTCTCATATCAGGGACTATATGGACATGAAGCGCACCATGACGGTTGTTATTATGGCACTGTTGCCCGCTCTTCTCTTCGGGTCATACAACATTGGGCTGCAGCATACCAGGGCGTTCGGGATTGAAGGGTGGAGCCTGATGCAGATGTTCTGGTTCGGCTTCCTGAAGATACTGCCGCTGATCATAGTGAGTTATGCTGTAGGTCTCGGGATTGAATTCGTGGTGGCACAGTTGCGCGGTCACGAGATCAATGAGGGTTACCTCGTCACCGGCATGCTCATACCGCTTATCATGCCTGTCGATGTGCCGCTCTGGATGGTGGCTGTCTCTGTCGCTTTTGCGGTTATCATCGGCAAGGAGATATTCGGCGGTACCGGGATGAATATTCTCAACCCGGCGCTCACGGCACGTGCCTTCCTCTTCTTCAGCTATCCCGGATGGATGACAGGAGACAAAGTATGGATAGAGGGTCTGACAAGGGGAACAGCCGTTGACGGTTTCTCAGGGGCAACGCCACTGGTGCTGGCCAAGCTTGACGAGTTTGACAGGATGCCGTCAGCAATGGATATGTTTATCGGAACAATACCTGGCTCTGTAGGAGAGACATCTGCACTGGCCATTATTATAGGCGCCGTGATACTGATTGCCACCGGAGTGGGCAGCTGGCGCATCATGCTCAGCATGACACTGGGCGGTCTGGGTATGGGACTGTTGCTTAACCTTGTCGGCAGCAGTGAATACACGCAGCTTCCGGCATATTATCATCTTATCATGGGTGGCTTCGCCTTCGGGGCAGTCTTCATGGCCACCGACCCGGTGACAGCGGCACAGACAAACACTGGCAAATGGATCTATGGCGCCCTTGCGGGTATAATGGTTGTGATTATAAGGGTATTCAACCCTGCCTATCCCGAGGGGACGATGCTGGCCATACTGCTTATGAACGTCTTCGCACCGCTTATTGACCATTATGTGGTCAATGCCAGTATAAAAAGAAGACTAAAAAGAATAAAGACAACTTAAAAGCCAACAGGATGAAAGATTTCAGCAACAGGTATATTTTCATTTTCTCGGTGGTGATGGTTGTCTCCGTCGCCATCCTGCTGTCGCTGACGGCACTGCTGCTGCAGCCCAGGCAGGAGAAGAACGTTGAAACAGAGAAGAAGATGAATATTCTCTCATCGATAAATATCACGTCGACAAAGGTTGACGCAGTCGCACTCTATGACAGGTATATCAGGGAGAGCTTCGTGATAAACACCGGGGGTCAGCGCATTCAGGGTGTAGATGCCTTTTCTGTCTCACTTCGGGCCGAGCATAAGAAGCCTCTTGAGCAGCAATCCCTGCCGGTATTCACCGCGGTGATGGACAACGGCGATACCCAACATATTTACCCTCTCGAGGGGAAGGGTCTATGGTGGCCCATCTGGGGCTATGTGGCTCTGAGGCCTGACATGAGCACCATTGCCGGAGCAACCTTTGACCATAAGGGTGAGACACCGGGACTGGGAGCAGAGATAAACACCACCCCGTTTGAGAGTCAGTTCCTTGACAAGAGCCTTTATGAGGATGGCCGCTTCGTCTCCGTGGCCGTGGTAAAGGGAGGTGCAGAGAAGTCAGACAGACATGAGGTTGACGGTATCTCGGGCGGTACGATCACCAGCAAGGGGCTGGAGGCGATGCTGCGGGAAGGGCTGGTAAAGTATGAGAAGTATTTTGATGATAACAGGAGGTAGACATGGAAAAAATTGAAAAGGAGCCGCTGCTGTCGGCCAAGAATATAAAACTGATGACGGGCCCGCTGGGTGACCAGAACCCCATCACCGTGCAGGTGCTGGGCATCTGTTCCGCCCTGGCAGTGACGGTGAAGATGAAGCCTGCCATTGTCATGGCTATATCGGTCATGGTGGTTCTGGCTATATCGAATGTAATCATCTCGGCCATGCGCAAATCCATTCCAGGAAGGATACGTATCATCGTGCAGCTGGTGGTGATAGCCACAATGGTAATTATCGTCGACCAGTTCCTCAAGGCCTTTGCCTTCGATGTCAGCAAACAGCTCTCTGTATTCGTGGGGCTGATTATCACCAACTGCATCATCATGGGTCGCCTTGAGGCGTTCGCCCTGGCTAATAAACCGTGGCCGGCATTCCTCGACGGACTGGGTAATTCGTGGGGTTACGGGCTGATACTGATAATAGTTTCGTTCTTCCGCGAGTTTCTCGGCAGCGGCAGCATCATGGGATTCCCGGTAATGGAGAAGATGGGGGTGTACAACTTCGGGTACGAGGATAACGGCTTTATGATACTTCCTCCGATGGCACTCATTACTGTGGGGCTGATAATATGGTTCCAGCGCAGCCGTAACAAATCACTGATAGAAACCAAGTAACGTCACGGATCATGGAAAACTTAATCAACATATTTGTCAAGTCGATCTTCATCGACAACATGATCTTCGCCTACTTCCTGGGTATGTGCTCATACCTGGCAGTGTCAAAGACGGTAAAGACCTCGATGGGGCTTGGAATAGCGGTGATCTTCGTGCTGCTAATAACTGTTCCGGTCAACTACCTTCTTGAAGTATATGTCCTTAAAAAGGGGGCACTGGTATGGTTAAGCGACAGCTTCGCAACACTCGACCTGAGCTTCCTTTCGTTCATCATGTTCATCGCCATCATCGCTTCCATAGTGCAGCTGGTTGAAATGTTCATCGAGAAGTTCAGTCCTGCCCTTTACAACTCCCTTGGCATCTTCCTTCCTCTCATAGCGGTTAACTGTGCCATACTCGGTGCTGCACTTTTCATGCAGGAGAGGGAGTACTCTAATATTGCTGAGGCAACAGCCTTTGGTCTCGGATCAGGGATAGGCTGGCTCCTTGCTATCGTAGCACTGGCGGCCATCAGGGAGAAGATGCGTTACTCGAACGTGCCCGCACCGTTGAGAGGACTTGGAATAACGTTTATACTCACAGGGCTGATGGGGATAGCCTTCATGAGTTTCCTCGGTATCACACTTTAATGAAATCTGAACAGACATGATATTAGGATTATCTATTGCAGGCACCGTTCTTATCAGCATCGCAGTCTTTGTTCTGGTAATGATCATGCTGGTGGTGGTGCTGCTCTATGCGAGACAGAGACTGACGCCACAGGGTGACGTGACCCTGAAGATCAATGACCGTGAGCTGGTAGTGTCACCCGGGTCAAACCTTCTCTCAACGCTCTCCGGAAACGGTATCTTTCTCCCTTCCGCATGTGGCGGCGGAGGCACATGCGGCATGTGTAAATGTCAGATAACCGAGGGAGGTGGCTCCATTTTGCCCACCGAGACAGGCTTCTTCACACGCCGTGAGCAGCATGAGAACTGGCGCCTGGGATGCCAGGTGAAGGTGCGTGAAAACATGACGCTGCATGTTCCTGAAGCAGTACTTGGCATCAGGAAGTGGGAGTGCGAGGTTGTATCAAACAGGAATGTGGCGACATTCATTAAGGAGTTTGTGGTTAAACTGCCTGAAGGTGAAGATCTTCAGTTCAAGTCGGGCGAATATGTACAGATCGATGTGCCAAAATATGAAGTTGATTTCTCAAAGGATATCGATGTGGAGGAGGAATACAGACCTGACTGGGACAAGTATCGTATGTGGGACCTGAAGATTAATAACAGGGAGGAGACATACAGGGCTTACTCGATGGCCAACTATCCTGCAGAAAAGAACCTCATAATACTCAACATCCGTATTGCGTCACCGCCATGGGACAATGCCAGGAACCAGTTCATGAAGGTCCCGCCGGGGATTTGCTCTTCGTACATCTTCTCGCGCAAGCCGGGTGACAAGGTGATGATATCAGGCCCTTATGGCGATTTTCATATAAAGGAGACGGAGAAAGAGATGATATACATCGGCGGAGGAGCCGGCATGGCACCCCTGCGGTCACATATCTTCCACCTGCTGAAGACACTGAAGTCTGGGAGGAATATCTCCTACTGGTACGGGGCGAGGTCGCTCAGGGAGGTTTTTTACGAGGA
>JALOMM010000090.1 GCA_025455535.1 Bacteroidales bacterium
CACAAGCTCACGTTCGCTGTCTCGCTGTTTGGCGTAGAACCATCCCATGAGTCCTATACCGGCAATCAGCATTATTACACTGAATCCCGTCCATAGAAGGAGCGAACCGGTTGGCCTGTTTCCGACAAGTTCCTCCGCCGGCCAGTTATTAGTGTAGGTTATCTCCTGACCGGGGCGTTGTGTGACACACGACCATGATGTCCAGAAGAAAAAGGCGTTCAGCAGCCTCACCCTTTCAGGGTCACGGAGAGAGTTTTCTGCGATGGCGTAAGCATCACGCAGTTCAGCAAACTGCGGATCATCAGTGAAGAGGCCGCTGTAGTAGAGACTGTTTGATGCAATGGCTTCAGCACGCAGAGGTGACACTGTCACAGTCCCTGTTGTCGGATCGAAAGTGTTTTTCCTCAGTTCCTCCTGAAGAAGCACCTTGAGTGACGCCTGAAGGTCAGCCTTTAGCTCATCCCATGGAATATTGTAGGTCTCGACTGACATGTGGTTCAGCATGTATACAGCTTCCCTGTGAAGCCATTCTGCACTCCAGTCAGGTGCCTGGTAGGCTCCGTGACCCCATACGGTACCCACCTCCTGGCCTCCCATCGACTGCCAGACGTTCTGTCCGTCTTTGATATCCTGTCCGGTGAAGAGGGTGACACCTTCGGTTGTGACAACCTTGTCGGGCACCGGCGGAGCCTGGCGGTATATCTCACGGCCGAAATAGAGGAGTACCGCAAATGAAATGGTCATGACGGCTAAAAAGCCAAACCAGAGTTTTCTTGTAGTCATAGGCAATTTGTTGTTTAGTGTTGATTCAGTGATATATGGAATTAAGTCTTTCAATCTCGGAAATATAATCGGTCACTCCTCCTCCATGCGGGGAGACGGGTTCAACTTTGGAATATTCATCAAGAAGACGTGCGTGATCCTCTTGTGTCAGAACATTGTCGGCCATGCGGAAAAGGATGTTATTCTCCTTTGATATATGGTTCCTCAGGAGGGTCACATATCCTGACATATTTGCAAACACATATTTCAGGGCTGTGATATCACCATCCTTGCAGAGCTTAATGTATTCCTCCATGCCTCTTACATATTCCCTGCCCTGTATGTGCTCAGCCAGCATCACCGCCACAGGGCCCTGATGAGGACTGAACCCCTTCTCTTCAAGACCAGGGAAGAAGATTTTCTCTTCCTTGGCATGATGAAACCCGTCGGCAAAGTTTTTTATCAGGCTCACAATAGATTCCAGGTCAGATATTTCCGGAGCAACTGTCTTTGTTACCTGCTCCATTATATCAGTAAGACGCAAAATATGTATGTGATCATTTTCCAGATCCTTTGTAGCTGTTTTCATTTTCCCAAATTCTTAATTCTTAACTCTTAATTCTTAATTCTTAATTCTTCATGTACCCTCACGCCGCAGCAATAGGAGCAGATCTCGGGCGGTTTGCAATACGGACAGCTGTGGTGAGGTATGATGGCAAGGTAATGCTCAGAGAGTCGTTCCCCCTCTCAGTTAAACTGACCCGTCACAACATAATATCCTCTCTTCAGTCATCCATCTGGAGAACACGGGAGCTGGCCGCCATGAAGGGCATAAACCCTCTCGCTGTAGGGTTGTCTGTACCCGGTTTTATTGACCATGACCGGGGTATCGTACTCGGTCCTGACCATGGAATAAAAGGATGGAGAAATGTCCCCCTGGCCACGTTGCTTCAATCAGGAACCGGGTTTCCCGTCTATGCAGGCAATGATGCCAACCTGATGACTGTTGCAGAACACAGGTTTGGCAGGGCAAAGGGTTACAGGCACGTCATCTTCATTGCTCTCAGAACGGGCATTGGCGGGGGTATCATCATTGACGGCAAGCTTTACCGCGGTGTTAACAATACAGGCGGAGAGATCGGGATGATGATAATCAGCACAGGCACGGGCGAAGATCCGATGAAGGGGAGGGGCACCCTGGAGGAGTTTGCCTCAGCAGGTGCAATGGTGAAAAGATACCTCCTGGCACGCGGAGAGGATCTGTCCGGCTCTGCCAGGCTACGGGCGAGGACCATCTTCGAGAAAAGTGCCGCCGGCGATCCCGTGGCACAAATGGTGGTTGACGAGAACGCCAGGTATGTAGGGTTAGGACTGGCGAACATAGTCAGCATCTTCGCACCGGAGATTATCATTATCGGAGGGGGAATGACCCTTGCCGGTGACCATTATATTAATGAAATCAGGAGACAGACCAGGATCAATTCACTGTCATGGTGCGCAAAGGGCCTTAAGATAGAAAAGGCGACCCTGGGAGTTGACGCTGCCGTCACCGGAGCAGCATGGTATGCACTCGAAAGGCTTGACGGCAGGCATCCGTGAAGTGTTATTCCTAATTTTTTTTCTTGTTTTTACCACTTATTATTGACAATCTTCAAAATTTATCCTAAATTGGCGTTTCAAAGATCATTGCATATGTCCTTATAGGGGGACAGATGCATTTCTTTGATAAATTATTAATAACCAACCCTAAAAACCAGCCTATGGAAAGATTAAATCTTTTGCGTAAGTTTATTACTGTATGTGTTGGATTCATGCTTACACTGGCGACGGTGTCAGCACAGAATGTGACAGTAACAGGTGTGGTTACAGGCTCAGATGACGGATTGCCTATCGCAGGAGCGACTGTTTTGCAGAAAGGCACCGTAAACGGAGTTGTAACTGACACAAATGGAAAATATTCCATTACCGTACCACAAAACTCTGTACTTGCATTCTCATTTATGGGAATGGAGCCCCAGGAGTTTACGGTACAAAACCAGAGGGTGATCAACGTGGTTATGGCGCCACTCACCACAATGATGGATGAGGTTGTCGTTACCGCACTGGGTATCTCCAGGGAGAAGAAGTCACTGGGTTATGCCGTGACTGAGGTCTCCGGGTCAGATGTTGCCCTGGTGCGTGACCTGAACGTTGTCAATACACTCTCCGGGCGTGTATCGGGTGTCGTTGTGACACAGGGTACATTCGGCCCCGGCTCAAGCTCGAGGGTCATCATCAGGGGTAACAACTCCATAACGGGGAACAACCAGCCCCTTTATGTTGTTGACGGTATCCCGATGGACAACACAGGCTACGGTTCTGCCAGCTCGTCCAATGCCGGTGAATACTCAAAGTCAGACTATGGCTCCGGTATTTCCGACATCAGCTCTGATGACATTGAATCAATGTCTATCCTTAAAGGGCCTAACGCCGCCGCACTTTACGGCGCAAGAGCTGCAAACGGTGTCATCCTTATTACCACCAAGAAGGGGGCAGCCGGAAGAGGACTGGGAGTGACATACACAGGCAACTATACCTTTGAGACCCCGATGCTCCTTCCTACCTATCAGAATGAATACGGCCAGGGTACCGGCGGAAACGTCCCGGCAAGCGTAACTGACCTCCGCGCATCGGGCGGATCATGGGGCGCTAAAATGGACGGTTCGGTAAAACCCTACTGGAATGACCTTTGGGATCCGGAGCCTGAGACCTATTCGCCTCAGCCCGATAACGTCAATGACTATTTTGAACTGGGCCAGACCTACACTCACAACCTGGCATTTGACGGCGGAAATGAACAGTCAAGCTTCAGGTTCTCATACACAAATACAACCGCTAACTCATTAGTTCCCGGTTCTGACCTGTCAAGGCATAATTTTAACCTGAGGGGTATGACAAACCTTACAGACAAGTTCAGCATTGACGCAAAGGTTACATACTTCATTCAGAATTCACATAACCGTCCTATTATGGGAACCGAGGGTGTCATGGCTTACCTCTATAACATACCTAGGAACACAATCATTGATGACCTGAAGGACTACCAGGACCCTGCTACCTACGGTGTCAGGACCTATACCTCAGGATCAACCGGAAACCCATACTGGTATCAGCTTCATGATGTCAACGATGACAGCAGGAGCAGGATACAGGGTTATGTCAAGGGTAACTATGAATTCACTGACTGGCTGTCAGTTTTCTTCAGGGTAGGTACTGATGCCGTAACCCAGGGGATTGAAAACATTAAACAGTACGGACACTGGTTCTACCCCGGCGGTCGTCTTAACGTAAGTACACAGGCAACCTCCGAGACCAACATAGACGGTCTTATAATGTTCAACAAGGATATTTCCTCGAAGATCAATATCATGGCAAACCTTGGTGCAAACCATATGTATCAGACCTATGAAGGGATGAGCATATTTGCCGAAAACTTCAAGATCCCGACCAAGCCAACCCTCGCGAGTGCTTCATCAAACTCACCGGGCTACAGCCCGCTTCAGGAGAAAATGATCAACTCGGTCTACGGTAACATCCAGCTGAGCTACAATAATTTCCTCTATCTTGAAGCATCCGGACGTAATGACTGGTCTTCAACCCTTCCGTCTGACAACTGGTCATATTTCTACCCGTCAATTAGCGGATCAGTACTTCTGAATGAGCTCCTTGACATAACGGGTGTTGACTTCGCCAAGATCAGGGTTAACTGGGCCAAGGTGGGTAATGACACAAGCCCTTACCAGCTGCAGAACTCGTTTGACCTCTCATCTGCCAGCGACAGTTATCTTGGCCTTACAATACTTACCAGGCCAAGTACCAGAAAGAATCCGGGACTGAAGCCTGAGCAGACTAGCTCTCTTGAGTTCGGTGGTGAATTCAGATTCCTGAACAACAGAATCTATACCGACCTTTCATTCTACAGCATTGTCTCAAAAGACCTGATTATGGATGTTCCCATACCTGCCTCGACAGGCTACAGCTATGAAAGGACCAACGTGGGTGAGATGACCAACAAGGGTTTCGAGATACTGTTCGGAGGTATACCGGTACAGAATGGCAAGCTTGAATGGGATATCTCTTTCAACATGTCTACCAACAGGAATGAGCTGGTAAAACTTATCGAGGGTGTTGACAGGTATATATTCACAACCACCAATTCAGGTACCGTTGAGGTCGTTGCTGAAGTTGGCGGCGGCTACGGAGACATTTATGCCAACACTTATCAGAAAGATGCCAGTGGCAACATTGTGGTTGACAATACCGGAAGGTACCTTGCCGCATCTGAGAAGATACTGGTTGGTAACTACCAGCCTGACTGGGTTGGCGGTATGACCAATACCTTCACATATGGCAACCTGGCTTTCAGATTCCTCATCGACGGAAGATTCGGCGGAGAAGTATACTCCGGTACAGATGCAGGCTTGGATGCTAATGGTACCTCGGAACGGACTCTTAAGTATCGCGAAGAAGGTGTAATCATTGACGGTGTAAGAACTGACGGAGCAACGAATACTGCTCAGATCAATGCCGGCACCTATTGGGGATCATACTCAAGCATTGCCTCAAACTACATCTATGATCAGACCAACATCAGGCTGAGGGAGCTTGCTCTTACTTACAGTTTCCCGAGGACCATGCTTGAGAAGACTTTCATCAAAGGACTCTCAGTCGGTGTTACCGGAAGGAATCTCTTCTTCATCTACAGGGCAATAGATAACTTCGATCCTGAAGGAAGCTTCAGCGTAAGTAACTTTGCCCAGGGTGTTCTCTTCTATACCATGCCAACTACCCGAAGCGTTGGGTTCAATGTAAGCGTCAAATTCTAAATAGCAAAATATGAGAATTATGAAATCATACAAATATTTATTCATAATCATACTGATTGCTGCGGGCCTCGCTGGTTGTACCAAAGATTTTGAGGAAATAAACAAAGACCCCAATGCAATCACAGCGGACGAAGCAAGTGCAAGGTACTTCATCACCGTGCCTCAGTACAAGCTTTACGCTCCGGACAACTATCCTTACTGGAGGGCAATGCTGATACATGCTGACCGGTTTGCCGGTTATTATACCTTCGGTGACAACTATTCATGGTGGTCTGACGAGCTGAGCTATGCCTACAGCGCTTCATACACAGATGCCACCTGGGATTTCTATGAAGGATACTTCGGCTATCTTGACAACTTCCTGAAGCTGACAGGCACAGGGGGTGACTTCGAGAATGATCTGATGTATGCGGTCGGGTTGATAATGAAGGGATTATATTACCAGATGTATACGGAAACTTTTGGCGAAATTCCATATTCAGAGGCTGGAGATCCAGACATTGTTCTTCCCAAGTACGATACGCAGATATCAATCTATAAAGGCATAATTGCCGATCTGAACACCGCAATGACCACTATAGGCAGCAGCCTGAAGACCGGTGACGGTGTAGAAGATCTCGGCGCCAATGACCTTTATTGCGGCGGTGACCTTCAGAAATGGAAGAGGCTTGCCAACACCCTTAAGCTTCGCATTGCCCTGCGGGCCTACGGTGCCACAGGCGACGACTTTGCCGCTGCCACGGTTGCGTGCGCGTCGCCAGCTCGGC
>JALOMM010000091.1 GCA_025455535.1 Bacteroidales bacterium
GACATATCATTTTATTTTCATGACAAAAATAGGAAAAAAAGGGGTAGTCCGAGTCAGTGCTTCCCGTGTATGTGCCACCCCTCCGTGGCTGGAGATCAGGGGTGGATTCCTGCCCCGGGCTGTGGTGCGGGGCAGGAGTAATCCCATACCAATATGAGCCCCGCAGGGGAGAAATTTCTAAATCTGCTGTAAATCCCTGATACTACTGAAGAAAAGGTATAGAGAGGGGGTATTTGAAGACCTCACCCTTCGCGGCCCTTACACTGGCGATAACAATGCATACAAGCTCAAGCAAAGAGATAAATATTATTATCGGTATCCCTATCAGGATGAAGCAAAGCGGAATGGCCAGCACCGTATAAAGCAGTACTGAAAGCTGGAAATTGATGGACGACTTGCCGTTTGCATCAACCCACGCCGACTCATCCTTGCGCGACATCCAGCAGATAAGGGGACCTATGATGCCACCGAAAGGAAAGAAGTAGCCGGCAAAGGCCGAAAGGTGGCAGAACATTGCCCAGTCACGTTCTGACTGCGTGTATGTTTTTATCTCTTCCATTGCTCTTTTTCTTAAAAGACGTTAACTCTGCTTAAATGCTGCATCATCAGAAGCGCGCCAGCCTCTTAAGGTCACTGATAAGAAGCCCGTTGGCATTCTTACTGTCAACCATGTGACTATCATAATAATACATTATGGCATCATCGGTCCCGATAAGCATCTTCATACAGGTGCCGGTCTGTTTAACCCCGTCAGGGCCTACCTTGTGAACTATCAGAACATCCTTATCCTTTTCCTCCACAGCCCTGATTATCTCTTCCTCCCCTACTATCTTAACCGGATACCTGTAATATGCGGCTATCTTCTCAACCGAGCTGATCTCAGGAGCCAGATCCTCCTCCCTTACCAGGATTGTCTTTCCACCAATCTCCGGTACATTCTTGTTGTAATACTTGAGATACCTGAGAGACGATGTGGTCGGATTTTTCATTACCAGGTCTGCATGATACTGCATGAACCTGATAATAAGTCCGAGCTTATAGCTGTACTCCTCCTCCGGTGCCCCTGCAAAGGAGAGCGGTATGGCACAGAACTCGGGCATCTCATCAAGATTGTTAACATCAGCACCGAGCAGCAGATTGAGAAAGTCATAGGCAGACCCCGACTTGTCATTGCTGAAGTTTGTTATTGTCAGAACAATGAATGAATATGACGCATCAGTCTTCATCACATTGAACTCCTCCTCGGTTATGTATCTCACCTGTGTCACCTTCCAGTATTTATCGACCGCTGCTTTTATCTCAGCATTGTAGAAAGAGAACTGGTTGGCTTCAAGCACGACGCAGGTGGTTGAAGAGGTGAAACGCCTGGCGTCATCCATGGTGGGATAAGGTCTCTGCTGGGCACGTACCGTGATAATTGCCAGGATGAACAGTGTGATAAAAAGAAATTTCTTCATGTATAAACTATTTTCCTGATGGGAGATAGACAGGATGCTTCTCATTGTATTTCCGGAGATAGACAAACATCATTTGCTTCTGATTCTTGCTTTTCATTGAGACGAACTCCTCGTACAGCTCCGGATCTTTAATGAGCAGCACCTCAAGATTCTTAAGATCATATTCATACTCATTCCCTGTCTCAAAATCGATCATGAACATCTTGAGATCGGTTCTGGTAGTGGTCTGGTTTCCATAGGGATAACCGTATGAGGAGTAGGGTGAGTAGTAAGGCGAGTAGTAAGGGTTGTAATAGCCCCTGCTATAGGGTGAGCCGTACGGGGAGTAGTACGGATCATAATATCCGTAAGGGTTGTTGGGTGAAACGGAGGTGACGTCGGCAACAAAGTGGATGATTGATCCAAAGAATGTAATCCTGTTGAAAGTATCCTGCACCTTGATATAGAGCACTCCGTTGCGTGAAAATCCCCAGATTGAATTCTTTTCTATCTCCTGCCTCACTCCCAGGTTATCATAAAAATAGATCTTCTCACCGGAGAGCACCTCGTCAAAGAAATCTTTGTCGTTATAGTCAACGGAGGTAAAGAGTCTTGCCTTTGGAATAGGGCTGTTGTTTCTTACCATATCGAAGCTCAGGTAGATGCCGTCCCTGAACTTGAAGTCAGGAGTGTACTGAACAAGTGTGTCCTGCACCTGTGCCATCCCCGGTGCTGCAGTAAAAACAGAAAGTAGAAGTATGATTGCGGTCCTTCTCATTGCGCTCCTTTAACAAATCACTCTCAAATATTATACCGTTGATAGCAAATTTAGTGTTTTAAATACAAGGAAGGAAACGGCGGCTTAATCTTTATTGAAATTCGTGTATATTTGAGTGTTATATATCTACTGCACCGCGATTATGTCAAAGAGATCAAAACCTGTTGCAATCCCGCAATCAGAGCTGATGACAAAAAGGACAAGAGAGCGGATTCTAATGCCACTGGCTGCTGCACTTATTCTGGCGGTAACTGCGTTAGCGTCAGCTCTGGCAGGGCTTGTGTTCATACCACTGGCTGCGGGCATACTGGCCTTGCTGCCGCTCATCTTCGCAATATATGAGATACGCAGGCTCATCACCGAGACAAGGTCGATTATGGGGGAGCTTTCCTCTATTGCAGAGAAGAATGAGGATGTGATCAACAGTTTCTCACACCGTATCAGGGAGCCTTTAAACAACCTGGTGCTTCTTGGCAGCATGCTTCGCGATTCAGGCGCTTCAGCCAAGCAGGAGGAGCTGCTTGACACCTTCGTAGCCTCGACTGATACCATGGTGGATGTGGTGAATGATCTGACCATGGAGACGGCTGGCAACATAACTTTTGAGAAGAGGGGAGAGATACGATTCAGGCTGGGGCCAGCCATACAGGATACCATCGACCTGATAAAACTCAACAGGAAGCATGAACAGAGTCTCGTCGTTTATGACGACAAGGGGGAGGGTGAAGGCGAATATATGGGTGACCCCATCATCATCAAGCAGATACTTCTTGACCTCATGGCCACTGCCATATCGGGAGCTACGGGCAAAACAACAATAAAAATACAGATCAGGGAGGCGGGTGTGCGCGACGCTCTGCAGAAACTGGAATTCGCCCTCTCAACAAACAACCCCGTAGTCTTCATCGGCGAAGGGCGCCAGCAGTATCCCACAGCGGGAAGGCTTATAAGAAGCATGGGGGGAAGCTGGCAGGAGACAACGGCAGGCTCAGGGTCGTACTTTGTCTTTAACATTAATCTGCGCAGGAGCGAAAAGGTAGAACGGCCGGCGGCAGCAAGCACACTCATCAAAGGTATTCCTTCTGATCAGCCCAGGAAGGAGATGAAGGACCTCAGTATACTTCTTGTCGAGGATAATCCTATCAACCAGCGCATTACACAGCTCATGCTTGAGCCTCTCGTTAAGCGGATCGAGATAGCCCGGAACGGAAAAGAGGCGCTTGACATGTTCGGCACCTCAAGGTATGATATGATACTGATGGACGTACAGATGCCTGTCATGAACGGGCTGGTGGCAGCAGAAAAGATAAGGAGGCTGGAAATGAGCACCCATATGCACGTTCCAATAATTGCAATAACCGCAAATGCCATGCTGGGCGACAAGGAACAGTGTCTTGCAGTTGGTATGGATGACTACATCAGCAAACCGATAGAGCCTGGCCTTCTCATTGATAAGATAAGCGCTCTGCTCTGAGATCAGAAGGGCCTGACCCCCAATATCATCATATCATCAATCTGTTCGCAGTCACCCATCCATGATGTGATTGTCTCGTCAAGGATCCTCTGCTGGTCTCCAAGCGGATATTTACTGATCGTCAGCAAGATATGCCGCAGGCGGCGATACTTGAATTTCTTGTTGTCGGGTCCGCCGAACTGGTCTGCATATCCGTCTGAGAACAGATAAAGGATGTCTCCCTTCTGAAGCCTGTAACTGCTGCGGTTAAATGCAACAGCGTTGAACAGCTGACCTACATTTTGTTTGTCACCCTTAATCTCGATGAGCCTGTCATCACGGACGATATATACTGGAAGGAACGCACCCGAGAATTCCATCTCCATCGTTGTGCGGTCAATGACACAAATACTCATCTCAATCCCGTCCTTTATAAGAGCCCTGCCGTCCTCCTCCTTGAAGAAGGCGGCTTCGAGCTCGTCATTGAGGGTAAGCAGTATCTGATCACTGACATTGACCTTCATCTCATTGATGATCTTGTTAAGGAGCTCAAGGCCTATCATTGACATGAGTGCCCCCGGGACGCCGTGACCGGTGCAGTCAGCGGCAGCGATGAAATACTTGTCATCTCTCTCGCTGATCCAGTAAAAATCGCCGCTCACAATATGCTTCGGCCTGTAATAGATGAAATAGTGTTGTAGTATCTTTCTTATATGGTGTTCAGCGGGCAACAACGCTTCCTGGATTCTCCTTGCGTAGGTAAGACTGTCTGTCAGATCCTTGTTCCTGAGCTGCAGTTCCTCACGCTGAAATTCTATCTCGTCGTATGCGGCCTTGAGCTCCCTGAGGTGCTTTCTGGTACGGAGCAGAACCCAGAACTGAAGTACAGCCAGGTATATGAGGGCAGCTGTAATGAAAACGGCAATTGCGTAATTGATAATCAGACTCTCCCTGCCTCCCTGGGCCATTAAGATCGCTGTGGCCGATGAAGCGACAGCACTCACTCCGAGACTATTTTATCGAGGTTGACAGCGGCCTCCCCGGGGAGAAGAAGAGGAAGAAGCTTCAGGGATGGCGACTTCAGAAAGCCGCCCGTGTTGTACTCACTCCACCTGCGGTTGACCAGGTCAATCGTCTCTTTGTCTGAGCATACCACATTTGGCCACTCCCTCCGGAAGGAAGGCACCGAAAGAGGCATTGATGTAGCATCAATGAAGATTGCTCCGTCACCAAGACGGTATAGGTCACGTGAGGGGTCACAGTTGCCTGCCACAAGCCATGTTATCATTGAGGGGTCCATGCTGTCGGCCCCATGATCCACTGCGATGGTAACCGTTCCAGGGGCTTGCAGCGGGGAAGGGAGCTTCGCGGCAAGCTTTCGCATATCGAGACCCTCTGACGGTTTCTTTATGGTAAGCACAATAACCGGAAGACCATAATCTGAATATGTCCTTACCGTAATAATGACATCATTTGCTATCTCCGTATCAGTCAGCAGCCTCAGGGGAATGGAATTGTATTCATCCGAGCGCTCTTCCGACAGTTTCACCGTGGCATCGATGCCAAGCTTGCCCCCCATGCTGAATCTGTCAGACGAGTGATCAAGAATATCAAGTGGCCCGTGTGTGAACAGAAGATCGGTATCGAACCTGGTGTTTTCGAACACTGCCTCGGCAACTTTATGATAATCACGGACGGGTATGGTGCTGCTGACCACGATAATAAATTTGCTGAACATCATCTGTCCGGCGCCGTAAAGAGCGCTCAGCACCTTCATCCCCTGACCCGGATAGCTCTTTTCAATGCTGACGATGACGATATTATGTGCGACCCCTTCAACCGGCAGATGGAAATCTTTTATCTCCGGCGCGATAGCCAGCTTAAGGGGGGCAAGGAAGATCTTCTCCGTCGCCTTGCCTATCCATGCATCTTCCATGGGTGGCACGCCCACAACAGTAGAGGGATAAACGGCATTTCTCCTGTGTGTTATACAGGTGACATGAAAACCCGGGTAGTAGTCAGCCAGGGAATAAAAACCGGTATGGTCACCGAAAGGACCTTCAAGCAGCAGATTCTCCGAAGGATCAACATAACCTTCAATGACAATATCAGAGTCTGCCGGGATCCAGATATCATTTGTCAGGCACTTAACCATTTTTACTCTCCTGCCCCTCAGGAATGAAGCCAGCAGATACTCATTCATATCTTCCGGCAGCGGTGCAGTGGCTGAATAAGTATAGACAGGGTCACCCCCAAGGGTTACAGTGACAGGCATTCTTTTGCCGGTCTTCTTCCATGCCTCGAAATGACGTGCCCCGGTCTTATGGCGGTGCCAGTGCATGCCTGTCAGTGAAGGTCCCATGATCTGCATGCGATACATCCCCACATTTGTTTTGCCCGTCTCAGGGTGGTAGGTGTGTACAAGCGGCAGGGTTATGAACTTACCTCCATCATGGGGCCAGCATCTGAGCGCCGGTAATATTCCAAGATCAGGAACTGGTGACACAACCTCCTGGCATGCACCCCTGCCCCTCATTCTCAGAGGTGTAAGCTTAAGCAGCCTCAGCATCTTTGGCAACCTGGAGAGCTTTGACATGAGGCCTCCTGAACCTGTTACACTCTCCGAAAGAGCAATAATCTCCTCCCCCGCATCATCAAGAGAGGTACGTCCGATAGCCCCGGCCATCCGGTCATCAGAGGCAAAGGCATTTATAAGAAGCG
>JALOMM010000092.1 GCA_025455535.1 Bacteroidales bacterium
CTTACCCAAACGAAAAGACAAGTAAAAATCAACAATCTGAGACCAGCGATACTTTAAACAATCCACATCATCCCTCCTGGCTGGCAGATAAAAGTCCTAAAGAGATAGGGCAAATGATCCTGGATAATAAAATACAGCCGACGGATAATGATGTCACATCCAGGGTAATGGATAGTCTTTTATCAAAGAATGCTGATGAAAGAAAATTCTATTTCAAAGTTTTTATTAAAATCCTTGAGAATGCAGATGGTGCTTTGGCAGAAATGGCTGGCACCCTGGCAATTAAATACGTCGAAAACTATACTTCGGAATTCCTGGATCTGTCTGCCGGTATTTCAAAGGAAAACTTCGACTCCTGGGCATCATTTGTAGGCTGGGAAATATTGCTTTCAAGCAATGATGATCCGGTAAAAGACGGAGAATTATTTACTGAAAAGCTTTTGTCTGATTGTCCGGAACTTATCGAAAAAGACAGGCAACGACTGAAGAGCTTCAATGATATAATTATGAAATCAATCCGGGAAAACCAGGAATAGCTGCTAATGCTGACAGGCCGGTATATGTCACTGACGCTCCGCTCGCAGCTTATCGCCTGACTGTTCCTCCTGAAGCCCTTCAACAAAAAAACAGCCTTCCGGCTGCTTTTTTGTTGACCCACAGGGGCTCGAACCCCGACTCTTCTGAACCAAAATCAGACGTGTTACCAATTACACCATGGGTCAATCGGCGCCTGATAAGGCGGTGCAAAAATAATATAATTTTTGAATTCTCAGGATTGCTCAGTCTCGTAACAGATAAACGGACAGTCAATGAATGACCTGATTATCTGTCCCAGCTCGTAGAGCTCATCATCACCATTCTCGTAAAACCACTCTATCAAAACCCTGTCATGAACATCACGGTAAAGGGCCAGCTTCTTGATAATGCCATAAACCCACTTCGTGGAGGCTGTGTTGATGAAATCAAACGACAATACCACCCGCGTCTTGATATCATGCCGCGAAACATACTCACTCACCCACTCCTCGATAGGACGGTAAAAGTCAGCGGCACTCTCCGGTATCGACCTGCCCCTGATCTCTATGAGCCCCTCGCTGAGCAAAACTTCAGGCGTAGTTTTTGTTGCCTCTATTCTTTTGGTTTCCAGTGTCATCCAGTATTAAGGCAATGATCCCCCCCCATTGCATGTTATACACAAAAATAATAAAATATGCCTTAAGGATCAAAAGTCTCAGTTATTTTTCGAATCCTGCGAGAAGAGAGTAATCTCGCTCTGCTCCCATAGTGTGGGGTGTTCGGCATCAAACCTCCCGATTATTGCCTGCATTATGGTCCTCCGCATAAAATCCGATTTGCTCCTCACCCTGAATCGCTTGCAGTACACATTCAAGGCCCTCGCTTCCCTCTGGTTAAGCCTCAGAGTGAGCGTAGTCGTCCTCCTTATCTTATCCTCAGTGTACTGAATCCTTTTCAAGACTGCTTTAAATTTTATACTAAGATAGCCCTGATCAACCGCAATGCAGGCAGCCGGATGTGTAAATTATCAACAATAAAAAAGCAGGCCTGCTGCAAATAGCTGGTCTGCTTTATGTTATGATACTAATAAGTATTACACCCTGTCGAGGGCGTTAAGGTCAGCAAAGGCCTCTTTAAGTCTTGCAATGAAGCTCTCCTGCCCCTTGCGAAGCCATACGCGCGGATCATAGTACTTCTTATTGGGTTTGTCCTCTCCCTCGGGATTGCCTATCTGGCCCTGCAGATAGCCCTTCTTCGCCTCGTAGAAGTCCTTCACTCCTGCCCAGAATGCCCACTGCATGTCAGTGTCAATGTTCATCTTTACGGCGCCGTATTTTATTGCCTCAGTGATAAGATGCTTCTCCGATCCTGAGCCGCCGTGGAAGACGAAGTTCACCGGGTTGGGCCCTGTCTTGTATTTCTTCTGAATATACTCCTGCGAGTTCCTCAGTATCTCAGGCCTCAGTGTAACGTTTCCCGGCTTGTACACACCGTGTACATTGCCGAATGATGCGGCAATGGTGAAGTTAGGAGACACCTTCAGCAACTCTTCATAGGCATATGCCACATCCTCCGGCTGGGTATACAGCCTTGAACTGTCAACGCCGGTGTTGTCAACACCGTCTTCTTCGCCCCCCGTCACTCCCAGCTCAATCTCGAGGGTCATCCCAAGCTTCTCCATTCGCTTCAGATACGTCTTGCATGTCTCGATATTCTCCTTCAGCGGCTCCTCAGACAGGTCAAGCATATGCGAGCTGAAGAGGGGCTTTCCGTTGGTCTCATAAAACTCTTCGCCTGCCTCCAGCAGTGCGTCAATCCATGGCAGCAGCTTGCGGGCAGCATGATCTGTGTGAAGTATCACCGGCACACCGTAATACTCAGCCACGTTATGCACATGAAGGGCACCTGAGATTCCCCCTGCAATGGCTCCCGTATGACCATCCTTTGGCAGCCCCTGGCCACCGAAGAAGTGAGCACCGCCGTTTGAGAACTGTATGATGACAGGCGAATTGACCTCGCGGGCAGTCTCCAGAACAGCATTAACGGAATCAGTCCCTATAACATTTACCGCCGGAATGGCAAAGTCATTTCGGTTGGCGTAATCAAACAGCTTACGTACATCCTCGCCGGATATCACACCGGGCTCGAGATTTAATCCTTTCTTAGTCATTATTTTATGTGTTAAATTTAAAAAATCCAGGTCACCGGTGGCAAATATAGCTAAAAAACCAGGACTCTATTTCACCTCATATGCAGCAAGAGATTATCTTAATAGTCTTTGTTGTACTGATCAATTTCCTATCTTCGTAGCTTCATTAATTGTCAATATTTCAGTCAACATGAAAATAAAATGCTTTCTATTGTTGCTTGTCGCCTTGATGAGTCCGGTACTTCTGCATTCACAGCAGAAGGAGTGGACTCTTGAGGAGTGCATAGCCCATGCTCTTGAGAACAATATTCAGATCAAGCAGCAGGAGATCGTTACGCAGTACCAGGAGTCGACTCTCGAGCAGTCAAAGCTTGACCTGCTGCCATCGCTTAACGGGAGTGCCTCACACCGCTACGCTTTTGGCCGTGCTCTTGACCAGACAACGAACCGCTATACTGAAAACGAGACGGTTCAGTCAAACACCTTCTCGGCAGGCAGCAACATGTCATTATTCAACGGCCTTGTCAACCTCAACACGATAAAAAAGAACCAGTATGAGCTTCTTGCCAGCGAACAGGATCTCGAAGGCTTCAGGGACGACATCTCTCTTAATGTTGCCCTTGCTTACCTGCAGATACTGCTGAATCATGAACTTGTAAACACCACTCTCGCACAGGTTGAAATGACGCAGCAGCAGATAGACCGGACGCAGAAGCTTGTCGATGCCGGCAGTCTTGCCCGTGGCAATCTGCTTGATATCGAAGCCCAGGCTGCCCGCGAGGAGGTTCAGCTTATAACACTCCAGAACCAGCTGGCCATTTCGTACCTCACGCTGGCCCAGCTGCTTGAGCTGCCCTCAGCCGAAGGTTTTGCGATACAGGTACCCACCATTGCACTTAGCCCGGCTACCTACGAGGGGAACCCCGACTCAATATTCAGGGTGGCAGAGAAGATCAGGCCGGAAGTTCTCAGTGCCGAGTACAAGCTTAAAGGCGCCGAGTATGACCTTGCCATAGCCAAAGGGGGCAGAAGCCCGCAGCTATCGCTTGGCGCATCGCTTGGCACCTCCTACTCAGACAACAGGATAGATATAAATACCCTGGAACCTTATGACTTCTGGACCCAGATGGATATCAACAGGAACGCCTCTGTGGGCTTCTCCCTTAACATCCCTATCCTGAACGGATGGATGGTGAATACACGAATAAAAAACTCACAGCTTGGTATTGAAAACTCAAAGTATACACTCGAAAATACCAGGAAGCAGCTTTACAAGAATATCCAGCAGGCATATACCGATGCCAGGGGAGCCATGAAGAAGTTCTACTCGACCCAGAAGGCCGTCGCCTCCATGGAAGAGGCATTTCGTTATTCAGAACAGAAACTGAATGTCGGCATGCTCACAGCTGTCGATTACAACCTGTCAAAGACACAGTTGCTGAATGCCCAGAGCGAAATGGCCCAGGCCAAATACGAGTATGTTTTCAAAACCAAGGTTCTGGATTTCTACAGGGGAATCCCATTGTCCCTGGAACACATAACAATCCTAGCTAATCATTCTGAAAATCAATAAGTCATGAAAGACAATAAACTCCTTAAGATTCTTGTTCCCGTTGTATTGTTTCTGCTGGTGTTAGCTGCCGTAGGAAAGAAGCAGGGCTGGTTTGGCAAAGAGGTAACCGTGAAGGTGGCCGTTGAAAAGACAGCAGTCAATCCTATCGTGGAGGCTGTAACGGCGAACGGCAAAATAGAACCCGAAAAAGAGGTAAAGATAAGTCCTGATGTCTCGGGGGAGATAGTTGAACTGACCGTCAGGGAGGGAGATTTTGTACAGAAGGGAGTCCTCCTCTTCAAGATAAAGCCTGAGATTTACATATCGGCACGTGACCGGGCCACGGCCTCTCTGAGCTCCTCACAGGCCAGGCTGTCACAGGCTGACGCACAGCTGATACAGGCAGAGCTTGCATTCAACAGGAGCAAGGCTCTCTGGGAGCAGAAGACTATTTCAGAGTCTGAATATGAACAGGCGGAGGCACAGTTTAAAATTGCCAAAGCTGAGAGAGAGTCTGCGCTGTACTCCGTTAAAAGCTCGGAGGCAACCCTTAAGGAAGCCAATGAGAACCTGATAAAGACCACAGTCTATTCACCGATGACAGGGACCGTTTCAAGCCTGTCGGTGGAGCTTGGCGAGAGGGTTGTCGGGGCAAACATGATGACCGGTACGGAAGTGCTGCGTGTTGCCGACCTGAACCGCATGGAGGTGGTTGTGGAGGTAAATGAGAATGACATCATCAGGGTCAAGCTCGGTGATACTGCCAAAGTAGAGGTGGATGCTTACCTTGACCGTGACTTTACAGGGATTGTGACCGAGATAGCCAATTCAGCCAGGAGTGTGGGGCTGACATCTGACCAGGTTACCAACTTCGAGGTGAAGATCTATATTCTCCGCGAGTCGTATGAAGACCTTATTACCGAAAAGAACCCCAGTCCGTTCAGGCCAGGGATGTCGGCGTCAGTTGACATCTTCACAGACAAAAAGACAGACGTCCTTACGGTACCCATCCAGGCAGTGACGACCCGCACTGATACGACAAAAATGAAAATGACCGGAATAGAAGACATCCGGACAATTGTATTTGTCTCTGACGGAACGATGGCACTGGCGCGCGACGTAAAAACAGGGATACAGGATAATGTTAAAATCGAGATCATCTCAGGCCTGACTGAGGGGGAAGATGTTATTGTACAGCCCTTCAGTGCGATAAGCAAGAAACTGGCCGACTCCACGTTAATCGAGGTGGTCGACAAAGAGTCTCTCTTCAGCACCGAAAAGAAGAAGAAGGTGAAGGAAGAGTAGGAGCGGGCACCAGAAATGATACTGTGCATTGAGACAGCTACCCCGGTATGTTCCGCAGCATTGTGCGATCACAACAAAATCGTTAATGTCCTGGTTGCGGAACAGGGATTGTCACATGCATCACAACTGACTGTTCTGATAGGCGAGCTGCTTGAAACGGCCGGAGTCGCGCCCCTGTCGCTCGAGGCCGTGGCTGTCAGCAAAGGCCCCGGCTCGTATACAGGTCTCAGGATCGGCGTTTCCGTAGCCAAGGGTATTGCCTACGGTGCCGGCATACCGCTGATAGGGATCAACACCCTGGCTGCAATGTGCCACGGCTATCTGGCAGTCAACACTCTTCCGGAAGGGGATACAACACTCCTGTGCCCCATGATAGACGCAAGACGGATGGAGGTCTATAATGCCCTTTTCACAGCAAAAGGGGTAATGGTCAGGGAGACATCGGCTGATATTATCACAGAAAAGTCCTTCAGTGCTGAACTTGAATCGGGGAAGGTGATATTTTTCGGCAGCGGTGCTGAAAAATGCCGCGAAGTAATCACGGGCAGGAACGCACACTTTGAGGATGACTTCGCGCTGACGGCATCATATTTGCACATCCCGTCGGTAAGAGCCCTGAGGGAAAAGCATTTCGAGGATGTCGCATATTTTGAACCTTACTATCTCAAGGAGTTCATCGCCACCGTCCCGAGGAAGCTGATCCCCTGAAGAAGAACCGAAGAATGAAAACACAATTTGTCACCGGCCTGCTGATCCTCCTGACGGTAACGCAGTTACTGCCTGCCCAGGAGCAGCCTTACATGCCCGGCGAGAAGGTGTCATACCAGATAAGATACGGCCCTGTTAACGGCGG
>JALOMM010000093.1 GCA_025455535.1 Bacteroidales bacterium
CGCCTTGGAGTGCGCAGGCCATGCCTGCGCCACCACCAAGGGAGCCATGCTCCCGCCCCATCCAGTCCACCGTCCAGTTGTCACCGTCACTCAAACCGGTAAAGCAGCTCGCAGCATTTCCGCCACCGCAGCACAATCAAGCGCGGTGCGAAGAGCACAAATACCAGAGGGATTCCGAACATGAAGACGCTGGGATCGGGATAACCCGAGAGAACATCGGCGACGATCAGCAGCGGAACAACTCCGCCGGCAACGATGACGGCGACGACCATCAGGAGTAGCCGTGTCTCGTTTCGGATGCATGGCTGCAGCATACGCGAAAGAACCTCGACGATAACGAATTTTGTAGTTGCCTATACTGACAGGAACCGTAAGGAGCTGCTGAAGAAATACAAAGACTTTCAGCAGTTTGACAGGAGTTTCTCTTTCGGCAGTGAGACACTTGACGAGCTGAAGCGGGCGGGCGAAAAAAACGGAGTGAAGTTTAACGAGGGGCAGTATGACACGTCATATCCGGAGATGGTAAAAGTAATGAAAGGTCTTGTCGCCCGTGACCTGTGGGATATGAATGAGTACTACATGGTTGTTAACAGGGATGATGAGGCTATTCTGAAGGCGCTGTCAATAATCAGTGATTCTGATTTTTACAATAGTCTCCTGGGCAATAATAAGGCTGGAAGATGAGACTGGTGGCAAAGACCCTCTATGGTCTTGAGGAGGTGCTTGCCGAAGAACTGGCGGTTCTGGGAGCCGTGAAGATACACAAGCTTAACAGGGCGGTTGAGTTCGAGGGGTCCAAATCCATGCTGTACAAGGTCAACTATAACAGCCGTGTTGCCCTTTCTGTCCTGTTGCCAGTGGCAGAGTATGCCATCGCCGGGCAGAAAGACCTGTACAACGGAGCTGTCGGTGTTGACTGGGACCGGTTTATTGATCCTTCCGGAACCTATGCCGTCTCTGCCGTGGTCAACTCAAAACACTTTGCACATTCAGGATATGCAGCGCTCGTCATAAAGGATGCAGTCGCTGATTACTTCCGCAGGCTGACACAGAAAAGGCCATCGGTTGACCAGCGTTCGCCTGATATGCTTGTTAACCTTCATATCAGCAATGACAGGGTTACTCTCTCAATAGATTCAACCGTTATTCCGCTCTATAAAAGAGGTTATCGCCGGGAGTCGTTGGAGGCTCCTCTCAGTGAGGTTCTTGCAGCCGGCATGATCATGCTCTCAGGCTGGAAGGGAGAGGTGCCGCTGGTTGACGGCATGTGCGGCTCAGGAACAATCCCTTCCGAGGCTGGACTGATGGCATGCAACATTGCTCCCGGACGGTTTCGCAAGAGCTTCGGCTTCATGACGTGGAAGGACTATGACGCCGCCCTTTTCCGCTCAGTCAGGTTTGAGGCGGAGAAGAGAGAGAAGAGATCGCCTGTAAAGATCTACGCATCTGATGTCTCCGCTGAAGCTGTAAGGATCACAAGACTGAATATCGCTGCGGCGAATCTGAATGAAACGGTGGATGTCTCGGAGGGTGACTTCATGACTAAGCCTGCACCTGCTGAAGAGGGAGTGCTGATTCTAAACCCTCCCTACGGGAAACGGCTCGGAGGAGAAGAAATGGACAAATTCTACGGCGAAATAGGGTCGGCACTTAAACACCATTACAACGGATACAGGGCATGGATTCTGTCAGGAGATCCAAAGAGTCTTAAATCGATTGCTTTGAAACCTTTCCGAAAATTTGACCTTTTGAACGGTGATATTGAATGCAAGTTCCACGGGTATGAACTCTATCAGGGCAGCAGGAAATCAATAATCGCTCATACCCATTAATCCTACGTTTGCCAATGCTCCTGCAACCTTGGTCAAAAAAAGATAGTCATCATCTAAAATAGTAATAACAGTGTGTTGCCTATTTAGAACAAACATCTATTTTTGTTATTTGTTAAGCTTTTTCTTACGTGTACAAGAGGCCGATGAGCTTTGATCTTGAAAACCTAGTGAGTGACCTTGATATCAGGGATGCTATCCTTTATTTTAAGGGTAACATTGATTCGGAGGTAATAAACAAGGTTCTCGATTCTGCGGAGGGAAGGCTGCTTTCAAGCCATGAAAATCCGAGACTCAGGAAAAAGGTATATAATGTACTTGTTGAAAGCCTCCAGAATCTTTATCACCATGCAGATCACGTCCCTTCCGGATACAGGGCTGCCAGGCCGGACCGTTTCGGTCTCATTATGATGGAAAAGACCCTGAGGGGTTACAGGATCACAACGTGTAACTTTGTCACTACAACAAGAGTACGGGAACTGGAGACGAAACTGACAAAAATAAACACATCTACTTCCGAAGAAATAAAAGAGTTGTACAAGGAGATCCTGAATCACCAGGAGATTACCGAAAAAGGGCTTGGCGGACTGGGACTTATAGATATTTCCAGAAAAACAGGTAACAGACTTGAGTATAAATTTGTTAAATATGATAACTTGCACGCTGCATTCAGACTTAGTGCAATGGTCACTGTCGATTAAAAGTAATAAACGCAAAATAAATTAGCTATGGAACCGATCAACATTGAAGGAACCCCCAAAACCCCGACTATTAAATTTGATTCCAGGGATGGAGTATTCGAGATTAAGGGAAGATCCATTCCGGAAAACTCGGTTGAGTTTTATAAGCCGCTTAATGAATGGCTTGATGCGTACATGCAGGTGCCTCTTGACAAGACTGTGGTTAATATAAAACTTGAATATTTCAACACAAGCTCATCAAAATGCATCCTGGATGTGTTCAAGCGCCTTGAGGCTATTCACAGGTCTAAACATGATGTTGAGATAAACTGGTTTTACGAAGAGGATGATGAAGACATGCTTGAGGCAGGAGAAGATTATGACTCTATCATCAAGGTGCCTTTTAAAATGATAGAGATTGTCGAATAGCGGTTTTCGCATCTATTAGCAGATCGGTATAAACTATATTAACAGGGGGTGCCGGCCAGGGGGCCGGCACCCCCTGTTCTGTTTATATTACGGAGATCAACCGCTATTGATGCTCAGCCCCTCTGAAGGCCCTTAATGCCTTGTTGGAAGACTCCAGCAGTCTGTGTAAGGCCCTGAAATATAGTAGTATATACAACAGAATGGTCATAAGCCATATTACCCCGGCATTGACTGCAAGCGTGCTCATATAATTGCCGAATATCTGTTTGCGCGGGGCATAGAAATGAGCCTTGATCAACTTTCCGGGGGGATCAAAAAATACCTGGTCATAGTTCTGGTAGAGCCTGTCATTGAATCTCTTTATCTTGACCTTTTCATTGTCGTTCCTCACAAACTCCTCCAGCGATTCATTCGTATACTGTTTCTTCATCCTGATGAATCCCTCCTTGTCAGCGCGCTCCATAGCCGTGATAGTGATGTCGCGTGCGTCAACCGCATTCTTCGAAACATCTATGTAATACCTCCTTATCCTCTCAATATAGTTCCGGGCAGTGTCAATAGCCGCGTATGTAATGTTGTCCGGATCGATAAGGCTCAGGTCAAACGTGACAAGAGGGGTAAAAAGAAGCTCCTCATCAATTTCGTTATATATAAGTGTCATATCCCTCGCGGCCGATTCGTCAAGCCTTTCCCTTTCAATGTTTCCTTCAAGCCGCGAAAGAATGCTTTTCATCTCGTTATACCAGATGTCTTTCTTGAACTTGGCAATGCTGATCACCTTATCATACTGATAGAACTGCTTTTCGAACTTATTATTCATGAACTGGTCAACAGCCAGGGCTTCATATCCCCATCGGGCAACAATGATCTCCCCGTAGACCGGTATCGAAACGGGGGAGGAGATATTAGGATTCAGCTTTTCATATTTTACAATGATGCCGCTGAGTATTATCTGCGGAATAACAAGGAACGGTATCAGGATATATATTGTGACCACTGCCTTGAAGCTGTCGGAAATCAGGAGTCCCATCATGTTTGAGGTAGCCCAGCAGGAAAAGAGGACCAGCCAGTATTCCAGCCACATTCCCTTGATCCCGATGATTGAATTGCCAACGATGACAAAGGTTGCTGCCTGAACTGCCGAGATAAGAAACTGGACACCTATTTTTGACAGGAGATAGCTGTTCCAGCTCAGGTTCAGAAATGCTTCCCTGCGCAGTATCTTCCTGTCCTTTATAATCTCCTCGGCGCTGACGGTAAGGCCCATGAAGATTGCAACTATCACTGACATGAAGATATAAACCGGCAGGTTGCTGTTCTGAATTAATGTGTAGGCAGGCTGGCTAACGCTCTCATCGAAATACCTTATGATAAAGGCCAGGAAAAATGCCAGGACCGGTGCCTCGAGCAGCGTGATAACCAGGTATTGTAAGTCTGAGAGTTTGGAGAGTATGTCACGCTTCATGAAGACAATGAACTGCTTCAGCTTGTTGGGTGTCTTGAGGGTTATCTCCGGGATGACGCTTACCGGCTCGGGTTGCGGACCGGTTTCCTCCCTGTTTGATTTAAAGTAGGCACTCCACTCAGAAGGAGATATTTTCCTCGTTTTTGTCGGCCGCCCGAATTCATCCAGCACCTTTGACTCGACGATGCTGAAGATCTGCTCCGGATTGACATTTCCGCATGCAGGGCACTCACTGTCGTTGTATTTCGGCAGTTGCATACGGTCTTTAAAATACTCTATTGACCCGACGGGGATGCCATAATAAATCATGTGCCCTCCGGTGTCAAGGAAGATCAGTTTGTCAAACATCTTGAAGATATCTGAGGAGGGCTGATGGATGACGACAAAGATGAGCTTCCCCTTTAGCTTGAGGTCATTGAGCAGGTCAAGTATGTTTTCCGAATCGAGCGATGAGAGTCCTGATGTAGGTTCGTCAAGGAACAGGATCGAGGGTTCCCTTATCAGCTCCAGAGAAATATTCAGTCTTTTCCGCTGTCCTCCCGAAATCTTTTTGTTCAGGGGGGTGCCAACCTTCATGTCCTTGATCTCGTAGAGCCCCAGGCTGTGAAGCACATCCTCCACCTTGCGGGTTATCTCGGCATCATTGAGATTGCCGAAACAGAGTTTGGCGTTATAAAAGAGATTGTCAAAGACTGTCAGCTCTTCGATCAGGAGATCATCCTGGGATACAAAGCCGATCAGCCCCTTCACCTTTTCTGCATCGTCATGGATGTTCACCCCGTTAATCAGCACCACGCCGCTGTCAGGTCTGTTAATTCCGTTCAGAACGCCCAGCAGCGTTGACTTGCCTGCCCCGGATGCGCCCATTATCCCCACCAGCCTCCCCGACTCTTCCGTGAGGCTCATTGTGTTCAGCCCTACATATCCTCCCTTGAACTTGTATTCGATATCCTTAACCTCGAACACCACCCGTGAAGCAAGGGCCTTTTCGTCAAGGAAATGCCTGATTACTTCAGAGTAGTATATTGGCTTGCTGCTCATATATTTGAGTGATGCGCCCCGCTCAAAGAGGTAAACCTTGTCCTCATGCCTGAGCTGGCCGCTGAGCAACAGTTCGCCGGTGCCGAATGACCTGATGAAGAGCATGTCTGCCTGGGGGAGGTTCAGCACCCTGACCTGACCCCTTATCGATTCATTGAATATATGCCTTGTCTTTGCAAATTTGTGCTCCCGGTTGTTGTCAATGACCAGTATCTGTGAAGAGTCAGGCACTGCTGTTCTCTTTGAAAGCACAAAAGCCTGTATAAGCTTAAAATCTTCGGGGCTGACATTAAAGCCTTCAGCGGCGGTCACAATGAACTCAAGTTCCGTTGAACTTACCTCTGACCCGTCTGACCTGCAATATTCAAGGAGCTGAACGAGAACGATAATCTTCTGGTTCAGGGTGAGCTGAGCCCCTATGTCAAAGCATATCTTGATGATCCTTACCGAGATTGCTGCATTGCGCCTTGCCTCGTTCCCCTTCTTCAGCCTCTGCTGGGCCTCTGCATAATAGTTGTCGAAGATCTTCAGGTAGGCATCAACACCCTCCTGGTTAAGCTGCGGCCTGAGAAATGACTCTACAACCCTGCGCCTGTCAGTCTCACTGCCCTGTGCAGGGGCAATGATGGCAAAAAGGTGCATCAGGGTATTAAGTATCTTTTCATTCATCGGGCAGCAGTATCGGTCCGTGGATTAACAAAGGCTGAAAATAATATATAGGTGCGAGAATTCCTAACATATTTCAAGTCTGTCATTATGACATGAATCAGGGACCGATACGCAGGTAGCTGTCGAGACACGACTGACGGTCAGGGTATATTTCAAGGGCTGTATGAAGATGAAGAAGTTCAAACAGTTCCCTGGCATGGGGTGTCAGCGAACAGAGCCTGAAGGTACAG